>JAOZRE010000228.1 GCA_029940215.1 bacterium
CGAAAAAAGAGAAGATTCCTCCGCCCAAACCGGTGGAAAAAGTCAAGGCTGAGCCTGTTGAAGAGGTGCAGATTCTGCGAAAAGGTCCTGCCAGGATTTCTAAAAAGCCATACAAGCCAGGGACATTTTTACTGAAAACAGCCTGGAACCAGGGATTTCCTTACAATAAGCGACTTCCCAAACTGAATAACGAACGAGTGGTCACTGGCTGTGTGAATACGGCGCTGGCCCAGGTGCTGTATTACTATCGGTTTCCACTCTCCTCCCACGGAACCCTGGGTTATCAGTGGAACCGCCGTCAATTGACAGCTAATCTCCATAAAAACTACAACTGGGATATTATTCCGACGACGGTCACAGCTGAAACGCCCAACTATCAAATCGATGAACTGGCTGCCCTGTTTCGTGATCTCGGGATCGTCAATGGTACAAAATTCAATCTGGCTGCAGTGGGTGGTTCTGGTGCGTCCATTAAGACAAGGGCTCTGGTGGAAAAAATTGGCTATTCAAAAAACATCAAGACCCTGAAAAGTAAGCACCCCGCCTTTTTACGAACCATCAAAAGGGAAATTGACAGTCGGCGGGTTGTACTACTGAGTATCAGCGGAAAACCGTCGGGACACATGACTGTCATAGACGGCTACCGGCGCGATGCCAAAGGCATTAAGTTCCATATAAACATGGGGTGGGGAGGAACAGATAACGGCTTTTATGATCTGACCAGAACCATTGTCCCCAAATCCAAAAAAGAAAAAAACTCTCTGGCATCTGACTATACATTTACCCGGGACTTGACCATCTATTACAATCTTGTTCCCTGCCGGGGGGCGAACTGCTACCGGAACCTGGAACCTGAAGATGCTATCCGGGGGTTGAAGATTACCGGAAAATTCAATGGCAGAAAGGACAAGGATGTGTTTGAAGGTCTTTTTCTCAATGGACCTACTGTTTTCAAAGGAGATCGGGGATACGGCAATCAGGCTTTTTACGTTAAGGTGTATGATGATGACAATCGGTTGCTTGTTGCGGAAGCTCCAAAAAATAGAGCATTCCGGGTAGATCTGGAGCCTGGAAGGTATAGTGTGGAGGTTTCGCTGTGTAAAAGAAAACAGAATGGGGAAACCTGCTATGGGGACGATTCGAAACACCTCAACTACAAAGTGGATATCAAATCCAAGCCGGTTTCTGCTGTTGTGAAGAATTATATTCTTACCAGAGATACGCCACCGGAGATTACCGGCAGATTCCCCGATATGATTCTCAAGAAAACGTTCAAGACACAAAAGATTCGAATCGATGCGCTTGATCCTGATGGAGACCTGCTGACCATCAGGGCTTTTACTGACAAAGACGATTTAAACGTCAACCTGGCTCTGAAAGGCAATATTCTGTCAATCTCTCCCAATAATCCTGTTTCCAACACTACTTCTGCCATAACCCTGCAGGCTGTCGCTAAAGGAGAGGTTGTCAGCAGATCGTTTCGCATACTGTTCAGCGCGGTGTCGGTAGCCTTCGGCAAAGAGTTTAATGTGAGGGGGAAATTTGCCAACCAGGAGAGCCGTAACCGACACAAGGTTCTTTTACAGGGGAACTGTATCATTCAAGGTGACAACGGATTCAAAACGCCGGGTTTTTATTTGAATGTGAATGATTCTGAAGGAAGGGAACGTTACAAGACGCCCTTGGATATTACGTTGCGCGACCGGTTTCCAAGAGGTGTTTATTACATTGAATCCATGCTGAAATATAAAAAGGTCACCAAAAAGGGAAACAGCACACAGACATCGATTCGACGCTACAGGTATAATAAAGGGATCGGTGATACCTACAACATCAATGTCAGCTGCCCGAATTTTGATGATTCTCTTGCGTCTCTCGAAAAGGATAACCAGGACGAGCCACCAAGAATTACCTCAAAGCTTCCCGATCTCATTCTTGGCGTGGGATTCTCCCCGCTGAAAATCCCCATCGAAACCCTGGACATCAATGGCGACTGGGTGACCTTGAGTGCGCGCAGTCATGCAAAAGGGATTAAGGCTGCTGTCAAAGGTCATCGTCTGATACTGGTACCGGACTCTCCCAGAATCGGCGCTCGTGTCAACATTACCGTAACGGCCAAAGCCAATGGGCAACGGTCCAGCAAAAGCTTTACGGCCTTCCTGCAGAAGAGGGATATTGCTTTCGGGAAGCGATTCCAGGTGAAGGGAAAGATTAAGGGGCAGAAGGATATTCAATCGCACCCCGTGATCCTTTCAGGGCAGTGTCGCATAACGGGGAATAATGGTTACAGCAATCAGGCCTTTTACACGTCGGTGAAAAGGCAAAACAAATCCTCTGTCGTTCAGTCGGTCGATAAAGAGATCGTTTACTCCTTTCCCCGAGGGGTCTATTATTTAAC
This sequence comes from bacterium, assembly GCA_029940215.1. Taxonomy (GTDB): domain Bacteria; phylum SAR324; class SAR324; order XYD2-FULL-50-16; family XYD2-FULL-50-16; genus JAHJRI01. The sequence continues at coordinate 2,399 of JAOZRE010000228.1, forward strand.
AGCGTCTTTGTCCAATGAACAAAGAAGGTTTTATACCTATCGGCGGGGTAAGGGAGATCAGTATAAAATTAGTGTGATATGCCCGAACATGAATGCCACTACGGAGGATATCGCACGGCTGCTGGGCCTTTGAAAATCTTTGAACAAGGTGGGTTTAACGGACTTTACGCCCGCCCTTCAAGGCAGTTTCTGGCTCAGGCTCTGATCAACCCGCAACGGCAGATTTGATATCTCCCGAACCCTGTCCAGCAACTGCTGAAACATCTCCTCTTCGTTTTCCATTGTCAACGAAATAGCGCCTTCAGGGCAATGGCCCACACAAAGCCCACATCCTGTGCAGTCAGCTCCGATCACGGCAGCATCACCCTGTATCTCAATGGCAGATACAAAGCAATAGTTCACACAGGTTACGCACATCTCACAATTTGAAGGATCAACCTGGACCGAGAGTCCGGGAAGCTTCTTATAGGTTTTATCCAAAGAAGGACCCCGTGACTTCATGAATGATCGGTAGAGGCACTGGTCATCATCACAAAAGCACATGAACAGGAGGCGGTTGAATTGTGTCAGTTGAAAAGCTAGTGCATCGATCCAGACATGAGCGATGTTGGCAACCAGCCCCTCTGCAGCCGCTTTCTGGACATGGCGCACCGCTTCTGCCGTGTCAACCAGGCGGCCATGGGATGGATGAATCCGCGAAGTTGACGGGCCGAAGGCCAGACATCCCGTATTCAAGCGGGGGCTCATTCTGTTCTTAACGCCGGCACAATGGCACTCGTCCATCAAAAAAACCTCGTCGACTTGGGCAATAAGCCTTTCAACAAGCCTCTGGGGAAGGGCCACGGATTCCGGTGATTCGATATTGACATGAATGGGAATGGATGTCAGCTCGTTGTGGGGCCGCTTGAAAAAAGGATAGATGATCCATTTCAGAATCGGAACCGCGCTGAGTTTTTTTCCGTACGTGATGAACGGCCACGAAAGCTTCACCTGTAACCGCACCAGCTTGAGATTTGGTCCGTACTTGAATGGGTTCCACATAATCGCTTTATTGTTCCATTGATTGAGTTCGGAACATGAATCGTTCCAAGCTCAGGGGCGGCTTTCCAAAGTAATGCGCCCAATTGTATCTGCCCGGTTCCACTCCATTCCCACTATTCTATATTTTTAAGACACTTTGGGTTTATATCGATTTTGAAGAACTGTCAATTCCGCGAAGACGGTGAGAAAGAAGGGTATTGACACACCAACTCTGAACAGGGAGAACTTTCGGCCTTGAGTGATGGGCCGGCAATATTCAGATCAAGGTGTGTCTTATGAATGAAACCGATTAAAAATTGTTGGATTTCAAATATCTTAGGGATCGTACAAAAATAACTTGGCATAAACTGTCCGCAAAAGTCCCATAAAGACCAGACATTTTGCTGACAGAATGCCAATTAATTTTTGAGACGACCCTTAGTTGAGTTTAAAACTATCCCAACTGCTTAAGGTGCTCATTCAATCGCTGAAGATGTTTTCTTAAATGCCTTGAGTCCTTTTTGAATATTTTCTTTGTATGTTTCCGGCCCCTTAAGTCCTTTAAATATTGTTCTGTATCATTCAGAATATATTCAATATCTTTTTCCAATAGCTTTATGTTCCTTTCAACTTTCATTTGGGTCTCCACAGTTTGGTTTATGATCTCAACCTTCATTCTAATGGAAATCTGGTTTTAATGGGGTAAAGAGCGGTTTCCGGGTTTAGCTAGTTCAGAGGCAACATCAGATACACAGACTGCTGTCCTGCCTTGACCAGAAGGAGTGCGTCTCCCCTACTGGGGATAATTTTCAGGACGTCTGCAATACTGTTTACTGGCGTTCTGTTCACTTCCTGAATCAGCATACCGGGGCGTAATCCTGATCTGGCGGCAATCGACCCGTTCTGGACAGTGGCGATGAGAACTCCGGTTTCGTTCTGGTATCCAAATTGTTCCCCCAATTGTGGTGTTAATGGTGTCAAAACCAACCCCAGCTTATCCAGGCGTTCTGATCCTATCGCAGATAATTGGCCCGATTCCGGGCGTTTAGCTATGGAAACTGTCACTGCCAATTGCTTGCCTTGACGCCATAATATGAGTTTGGCTTTTTTGCTGGGAGGGATAAGGGCGATCTTGTTACGAAATTTGCCCACATCGTTTGCCTTTTCCCCATTCAATCTGAGAATGATATCTCCCCGGTTAATACCTCCTTTATCTGCTGGTGAGCCTTTCATCACGTCAGAAATGATGATCCCTTTCCGGTTTTTTAATCCAAATGATTTTGCCAATTCAGGAGTAAGGTTTTGGATATTCACCCCCAGGTATCCACGAGTCACTTTCCCATCAGCGATCAGCTGGTTTCGGATGACCTTGACCATATTAATTGGAATCGTAAATCCGATCCCCATATAGCCACCATTCTTGCTGAATATTGCGGTATTAATCCCTACGACCTTCCCATCCAGATTGATTAATGGACCTCCGGAGTTACCGGGATTTATGGCTGCGTCCGTCTGGATAAAGTCCTCATAGTCTGCAATCCCGATGCTACTGCGTCCCTTGGCACTGACGATTCCGGCAGTGACCGTGTGTGATAACCCAAATGGATTCCCAAAGGCCAGAACCCACTCACCAACCTTAAGTTTGTCAGAGTTACCCAGAGGAAGCACAGGCAGGTGTTCAGCTTTAATTTTGATAACCGCCACGTCACTGTGAGCGTCTGTTCCAATAAGTTTGGCCTCAAATTCGCGGCCGTCATAAAGTTTGACGGTTATCCTGTCAGCATTACCCGCCACATGGTTGTTGGTAAGAATATAGCCATTTTCGGAAATGACAAAACCTGATCCCTGTCCAACGATATGCCGCTGTTGTGGAATCTGGCGCTGTTGAAACTGCTGTCCAAAAAATCGTCGCATGAACTCATCATTGAACAGCTTAAAGGGATCATTTGGAGACATGTTCTGCCTGTTCAGGCCCGTCGGATTTTCCGCGAGCTGTTCCACTTTGATAAATACGACGGCGGGAGAAACTTTTCCTGCAATATCTGCAAAATCACTTCCAAGGTTGCGAAGGCTATTGAAAGGCCTTTCCTTTGCTGAAATAACGGGAATTAAAAATAGACCCAGAAGTAGAATCAGGATTGTTTTGAAAATCAATTGTCGCAGGTTGACGGGCTTTTCTGCAGAAAAGTTGTTGGTTGTTGTTCGGTTCAGGCTCAAGGTTGTCATGTTCCTCCGTGTGCTAACTGTTTATAATTTGAATAGAGCGGAATCAATTTACCCTCTATTAACTGCGTAACAACCTGGTTCAAAAAAGTTCAGAGGACTCAGATATTTTATGGTTTATCCTGAAATCAGGCTTGCTCCACTCGCTGGTTCCCGATGGGGTTCGGACATTGCTGTAGAATGGTGGATGGGGAGAAGAACCATAATTACTAAAGAGGGTGGCATCAGAATATGACCGGTGCCTTTGCCTGAGAAAGGTGGGCTGTTGTCCAGATAAAAGAGCTCTGGGAAACGCTTTTATCTGAAATCCACCTGGATGGCTTGTGGGCTATATGAAAAGGTTTTTACAGAGATCGGATGAGTTCCATGATTCTGGATATGCACGAAATCATCGGCCCGGGGATTTTTAAGCGTAATGTACTGAATGCCATTTAGATGAAGCTTTTGAAAATCCCTTGTTTTTCGGGCCTCCTGATTATGGACAATGGAAAACCCCACGGAATTCGAAGATGAGACCTTAAAGAAATATGGATTTGAATGAGATTTCCGTATATTCAGTCGAATGCCTTGAGAAGGGAGAATGGTGTGCTGTTGATTCCAGGCCACCGAGTCTACAGCAGAGCGCAGGGGGATGTCGTGCACAATTAGCCGTTCGTGAGATAAGGGCTGTTCAAATATTCCCTGCTGCCAGAACAACAGGCTCAAACTTAAAATCGCAAATGCCCCCAGAATTCCAAATGCAGGTTTAAAGCTATCCGAAAATAAATGCCATTTTTGTAAATATTGAAAAAGGAAGACGGTTTTATCTATCATAGTGGTCCGCTTTTTCTTTTTTGATAGGGTGTCATGGATGGATCGTCTGAAATCCGGGCTGAGGGAAGCTCCCTGATAGAGTGTGTTTAGATCCTCTATGGAACTCTCCAATTCAGATAACTGGCTCATAGAAACCCTGCATTGTTCACATGTTGCAATGTGCTTTTGTAGTTGAATGGTTTCGGAACGATTCAGATCGCCATCGATATTTCTGCTGATCAGAAATGTGATGTCATCACAGAGCAGTTCAGCTTTTTTGTCTTCCGCCATGATAAGGGATTCCCTGAATTTCAGTAGATTGCTTGTTGTCTTTGTTCATTGAGTAACTTAAAAGCTTAAAAAGTTCACAAAAGGGCTACGATTCTTGTTCGCTTACAATATCCTTAAGTATTTGACGTGCCCGAAATACTTTGCTGCGTACGGTGCCGATGGGGATGTTCATGACGGTGGCAGTTTCTTCATAAGAAAGTCCTTCCTGCGAGACCAATACAATGGATTCCTTTAAGTCGCGAGGGAGCTGGTCCAGCAGGTATTTTATTTCTATGGATTGCTCCAGTAGTTCCAATGGGGATGTTTCTTTGGATTGCTTTTCCAATAGAAAATCTGCTGAATCATGTTTGAAACGTTGTTCAGGAGCCCGGTTCAGATAGTTCCTCACTTTGTTCATTGCAATTCCATAAATCCATGTTGAGAACTTCGAGTCTCCCTTAAAACGGTCCAGGTTTTCATATACGCTGATAAAGGTATCCTGCGCCAGATCTTCAGCCGCTCTCACCGGGACATATTTCAGGATAAAACGGTAGACTTGATTTTGATGCCGGGCAACAAGCGGGTCAAATGACTGAAGATCATCACCGCGAACCCGTTGAATCAGTTCGTGATCATTGGCCGACTCAAGGTCAGGTTCGACGGTATTCAAGTTTGATCGCAAATTAATCATGATGTTTTGGGGGTGTTTGAAGATGATATTATTCCTGTTACCCTAGTGCTGGCTGATTTTATCAAAGTCACCTTTTTTACCAATACCAACCAGAACATCCCTGTTCGTAACAATATCATCTGCTGAAGGATTTGTTATCAATACGGGTTTACCTTGCTTGCCTTGATCTTCCGGATACCTTTTGATGGCAACGATGCTGATATTCAGTTTTCGTCTCAGATCAAGTTTCAGCA
>JAOZRE010000229.1 GCA_029940215.1 bacterium
GCGATGGTGATCTGGGTCCAATAACGTTTTTCCCTGCCAAACTTGCTCTCCCTAGATCTTCAGCAGTTGGGAGAGTCGGGTTGAAACTCCTGCTATGTTTCATCATATACACAAGCGTCAAGGATCCCAAGTACTTCGTTTAAGGTATCATCTGACGATTTCTCAACATATTTTATTTTTCGTTTTTTGAAATCCACTGATTTTACCTGCTCAACCATGATAAAACCCGTCAGTGATGAACCTTTGGGGACAGCGACGTGAAATGGAAAATCTCTATTTGTGTTTGTGATGGGGCAAACTATAGCCAGGCCAGTATGCTGATTAAAAAGAGTATTGCTTATAACCAATGCCGGCCTTCTGCCTTTTTGTTCATGCCCTGATTGAGGATCAAACGTCAAAATAACAAAATCACCTTTTTGAGGAATATATGCCATTACCACTCCTCTTTTCCAAGAGGCTTGCCCCAGTCAATCTCCTGTGTTTTATAGTTTTCGGGGATTTTTTTGACCAGTGATTTTAAGCTGACTTTTCCTTTGATCCGCTTGACTGGCTCAATTATAATTTTTCCCTCATGAGAATAGACCTGAACTGCATCTCCAATTGATGATTGGATTTCATCCAACACCGCTTTGGGAATTCTCAGACCTTGACTATTGCCCCATTTCTGAATTTTTGTCTGCATCTTGCCTCCATTGATCAATGTATATACTAAGTATATCCATACAAGTCAGGTAAGGCAAGTTGAATTTGATTTCTAATTGTCGTCATAATATGCTCAACAGTAGGGGGTCTTTTCCCTCTGAACCTGGCAATCACCCTGGGTCCGCTGCTGGGAGGGTGGCTATACGACACCGCCGGGAAAGCGACGCCGTTTTACCTCAACGGCGTTATATTGATCGTCTGTGCGGGGTGGGTGCTGCTGTTCATGAGAAATCACTCGCAGCCTAACCCCAAATCTTCAGGTTGTCGTAACGCTTGACTTCGCGGCTGATGGACAGGTTCAGCAACTGATATGGAAGGTATTGGGAGTAAAATGGTGGAGGTGAGGTGGATTTTCTACCATGTGTTGATCAGCAACCGGAAAACCCTGATTAGATCAAAGTGGTGCGGATGTGGTGCAGTACCACCGCTAGCCTTTGGTACTGTTGACCCCCTCCGAGTTCGAGTCCTGGTGGGGGGCAGCATTCTTCAATTTAAGTGTCAAATACTTATTGATTATGCCAGTCCGGCCAGTTTCAGCATGATGGCGTTCTGGGCGTGCATCCGGTTTTCAGCCTGGTCAAAGACAATGGATGTCTTGGATTCCATGACTGAATCGGTGGTTTCGCGGTCCCGCTCAGCGGGCAGGCAGTGCATGAAGTAGCTCTCCTTTCCGGTTGCGGCCATCAGCTCATCATTGACCTGAAAAGCCTGGAACTGTTTGGCCCGTTCTTCCGCCTCCTCCTTCTTGCCCATGGAGGCCCAGACGTCGGTATAAATCACATCGGCGCCTTTGACGGCGGCTTTCGGGTCATGCAAGATCTCGATGGTGGATTGCCCGGCGTTGCGTGCTGCTTCCACCAAGGCGTTGTCTGGTCCATACCCTTCCGGGCAGGCACAGACAAAATGAAACGGCAGCCGTTTCGCCAGGTTGAGCCAGGAGTGAACGATGTTGTTCCCGTCCCCGACATAGGTGATCTTCAGGTTTTCCAGATTGCCCCGGTGCTCCAGAATGGTCAGCATGTCTGCCATGATCTGGCAGGGGTGGTTGAAATCCGTCAATCCGTTGACAACAGGAGCTGTTGAATACTCAGCCATCTCCAGCATATGCTGATGATCGAAGAGGCGGGCCATGATCATGTCGTTGTAGCGGCTGACCACTCGTGCGATGTCCTTGACCGCCTCCCGTTTCCCAATGGAGATATCGTCCGGGCTGAGGTAGAGCGCGTGTCCTCCCAGTCGGAAGAATCCGGTTTCGAAGGATATCCGTGTCCGGGCTGACGGCTTGGCAAAAATCATAGACATGGTTTGCCCTTCGAAGGGGCGATAGTTTTCCCGGTTTTTGAGCTTCGCCTTGACCTCACGGGCCAGTTTGAAGGTATCGAGAATTTCATCGGTGGTGAAATCGGTGACGGCTATAAAGTCTTTTTTCATAATGTTCCTTTTGTTGAATAGGTTTTCTAACCCACGGAGGATTGTTGTTTATTGAGGATAAATTGTATTTGCTTCTCGTTCTCCGTGGCGAATATAGTTGAAGGTTTTATCGCTCCCCGCGTTTATAGGGCTCTCCGAGCCAGGCGGGTGCGGCCAGTTTCTGAGAGTCCCTCATGCCGATGGCCGTCAGTACCAGTAATGTCGCCAGGTATGGCAGCAACCCCAACAGGTTGGGTGAAATACCCAGGGGTTGTAACAGGTACTGCAGGACAAAAATCCCTCCAAATAGAAAAGCGCCAAGTACAGCCCTCGTGGGGTTCCAAAGGGCGAAAATCGTCAGGGCAATGACAATCCAGCCGCGGCCGGCGGTCATCCCTTCAATCCAGGAACTACTGTAAGAGATGGACAGGTTGGCACCTGCCATTCCGGAAAAACCACCACCGACAATCACGCACCCGTATTTAACCAGTGATACATTTATTCCCTGGGTTTCGGTGGCTTTCGGATTTTCGCCGGTGGATCGGATCTTGATTCCCAGGCTGGTGTGTGTCAGGACAAACCAGGTGGCAACGGCCAGGACGATCGCCATATAGAAAAACGGGCTCTGCATGAAAAATATCCGTCCGATATAGGGGATATCAGACAACAAAGGCACATTCCAGTCATTCATTTTAACGGGCAGCGGAATCCCGACATAGGATTTTCCCAGAAGCCCTGAAACCCCAAGACCGATCATGGTCAGTGCCAGTCCGGAGACCACCTGGTTGGACTGCAGGGTAATTGATGCAAAGGCATGAATAATGGAAATCAACATCCCTGCCATGATAGCGACCATCATGCCCAGCCAGGGATTACCGGTGGCCAGGGTGACGATGAACGCCGTCACAGCACCTACGGACATTACCCCTTCAACCCCAAGATTGAGAATACCGGATCGCTCGCAAAGTATTTCACCAATCGTGCCGAGAAGGAGGGGGGTTCCTGCTACCAGGGTTCGTTGAGCAACTGATATGATAATCTCTTCCATAGCTTAGCCCTTTGCCCATTTGAGTGTGATTTTATTCTTCAGAAAATAGTCGCCCATGATCAGAAACACCAGTAGTGTTCCGTTGAATACCTGAACCGTGGCTGCCGGAAGTCCCAGGGAAATCTGGATGGCGTCTCCCCCCACCAGGATGCCTGCGAAAAACAGGCCGGACAGGATAACGAAAAAGGGGTTCAGCTTGGCCAGCCAGGCTACGATGATTGCTGTAAAACCATACCCAGACGAGACGGAGCCCGGATAGAGCAGGTAGTGATGCAGTCCGGCCACCTCCCCGATTCCGGCCATGCCGGCAACACCGCCGCTGATAACCATGATAATGACTGTTGCCTTGAAAAAGTTGATGCCTGCGTAGCGCGCTGCATGGGTGTTTTCGCCAATCACCCGCACCTCATATCCAAACCGGGTTTTGTATATCACAATTCCCAGGATGATGACAGTGATGATGCCCAGCAGCAGAGTGACATAGTGAATCCGCGTTCCTGTGATGGTCGAAAGAATGGCTGACGCAGGCAGGTCGTCTGTATAGGGGTATCCGAATTTGGTCTTTCCCTTCCAGGGGCCAACGATCAGAAACATCAGGATCTCAGCGCAGATGTAGTTTAACATCAGGGTTGAAATCACCTCGTTAACTGAATACCGAATCTTGAGCACGGCCGGGATCGCTCCCCAGAAAGCGCCTCCGGCAAAGCCGAAGATAAACATCAGTGGTACGATCAAATAGGAGGGAAGGTGAGGACCCCAATTCAGGCCAACCCAGGTACCTGCAATGGCACCTGCCAGGAGTTGACCCTCCGCGCCAATATTCCAGAATTTTGCACGATAAGCGATGGCCAGACCAGCGCCGATCAGGATCAGTGGTATCGCCTTGGTAATTGTCTCCATCATGCCATACCGGCTGCCGAATGAGCCGGAAAAAATCTTGAAGATGGCGTAAAAAGGATTGGCTCCACTCATCAGGAAGATCAAACCCATGGCTGTCATCCCAGCTATAAGGGAGACAATCAGCGTCATCACCGATCGCTTGTTACTGATGCTTTCTCTGTCTGTGACTTTTATGTGTAACATGGGGTGTCTGGCTCCCGAAAGTTTTTGGTTGTAGCTGGGTTATAGTTGCAGTGTGCCGGCCATCATCAGTCCGATGTCTTTGATGTTCGGGTCATCCGCCTCCAGGATGCCCATGAACTGACCCTGGAAAATGACTGCAATGCGATCACACAGCTCCGATATCTCTTCGAGGTCCTCAGATACCAGCAGAATGGCACCCCCCTCTTTTCGCCGTTGCAGGAGTTGCTTTCTAAGATATTCAGTGGCGCCCACATCCAGCCCGTATGTCGGGTGAGAGGCAACCAGAACAGGCGGCTCCCCGTCAATTTCCCGGCCCAGGATCAGCTTCTGGATATTGCCCCCGGACAGGTTCTTGGTCTGAATAAAAATGGATGGGGTCGCCACCTGGAAGGCGTCGACCAGACCCCTTGCATGTTCCTTGATTCCTTTGTAGGCCAGAAACAGCCGCGAGGAGAACTTGTCCGAGCGGTGCTGCTTGAGTATGGCGTTTTCATACAGGTACAACCCAGGCGCAATCCCGAATTTGATTCTCTCCTCAGGCACGTGCGAAATACCTTCATTGTATATCTTATCGGGTGGCTGATTGGTAATGTCGGTATCGGTAATTCGAACTTCACCGGATTCTGATTTGCGCAGGCCGGTAATAGCCTCTACCAGTTCTCGTTGCCCGTTGCCGGAAACCCCGGCGATGCCGAAAATTTCGTTCTTGTGAATATCAAAGGTAATCCCCTTGACCATGGGAATCCCTTTATCTCCGTTGACGACCAGATTATTCACACTCAGGACTTTTTCGCTGCGGGGGATCTCTTCCCGCTCAATGTTGAAAATAACGTCCCGTCCAATCATCATTCGCGCCAGCGCACGCTTGTCAACGTCCTTTGTGTCGGCATGGCCAACGATTTTCCCTTTCTGCAGGACGGTTACCCGGTCGCACAATTCTGTGATTTCGTCCAGCTTGTGGCTGATTAGAATAATCAGGTGCCCTTCCTGTTTCATCCGGTTGAGGATCACAAACAATTCCTGGGTCTCCTGTGGAGTCAGCACCGATGTTGGCTCGTCAAGAATCAGCAGGTCTGCCCCATTAAATAACGCCTTGAGGATCTCCACTCGCTGCTGCTCTCCGGCTGATAGCTGCCAGACCTGCTTACTGAGGTCGATATCAAAATTGAATTTTTTCGAAAACGCCAGCACGTCATCCTGGATTTTCTTCTGTGGAAAAAACAGGGGTGAGTGCTGGTACCCCAGTACGATGTTTTCAACAGCTGAATGGGGTTGTATCAGGGCGAAATGCTGGTGAACCATTCCGATCCCGACTGCCATGGATTCCTGTGGTGTCCGGATTTTGACCCGTTGACCATTGATCTTGATCTGACCGGAGTCCGGCTGATAAAGCCCATACAGGATATTCATCAGTGTCGTTTTCCCGGCACCATTTTCGCCTAATAGCCCCAGTATTTCACCCGAGTTGATCGTGAGGTGAATATCATCGTTGGCTGGTATACCGTGAAATGATTTCGAAATACCCACCATTTCCAGTTGCGTTATTTTTTCCATAAAATCCACTATGCTCTTTTGAAAGCATACTCCGGATAAAAAAAGCCAGTATGGTCCCTGCATCCCTCCAATGAAAGTCGGAACCCCGATCGACAGAATCGATTGTTTGTCTGGACTCGGACTTTCGCTGGAACGATGGAAACTGAAACCGCATTTCTGTCTCGGTTGTCGAATCAACCACGATACACTGGCGGGCGACACTAACGAGAGGAGGCCAAATAAAAAAGCTGCCTTGCAGAAATAGTAACGGATTTCCAGCAAGGCAGCTTTTGAATGTTCGACAGTGCTGAACGATTCAGTGTCCCGGAAATGGACAGCCGTTTCCGGGAGTGCGGGTAAGGCTATTTGGGAATGTCGCCTTCCACGCCGTCAACATAGTACATCATACTCAACAGATCACCCTTTGATGCTTTTGAACCAGCCGGGATCCGGATTTTTCCTTTGTTATCCGCGATAGGGCCTGTGAATGGGTCAAAAACTTCAACACCTTCCTTCATCTGGGCGTATCTCTTCTCTACGAGGTCAAATGCGGAGATACTGCCAAAATCTTTCGTATTGATTTTGTATGCTTTCAACTCATCAACAAATTTGGCATTGATGGTTTCATCAAAACTGCCACCAAGAATGGCAGCTTTTTGTTCGGCCAGCCACCACATGTCTTCATTCTTCCATGTGCCGTCTTTGATATCTTGAAGGACCTTGACATACATTCCGCCCCAGTCCACCAGCTGACCGGAAACAACAGAGTCTTTTCCGTATGCTTGCATCGGGCTGTAATGACTGAAGGTATAAATCTGCTTACCTTTTTCAGTATGAGCCTGACCCACTTCGATAACGGCCGGAGTATCTTCTGTAAATGCCAATGTGTCGGCGCCTTCAGCGATCAGGGATTCTGCGGCTTCCTTGGCTTTGTCAGGTCCGTACCATGCGTAGATCCAGCGAACATGTAGCTTGGCCTTTGGATTGGCAGCCTTGATGCCCAGTGCAAACGCATCGATGTGACGAATCAGTTCCGGAATCGGAAATGCGGCTACATATCCGATCTTGTCGGTTTTAGTCAGGGCACCAGCCATCAGGCCGTTCAGGTAATACATCTGGTAAAGATCTGCAAAGTAAGTTCCCATGTTTTCGGTTTGCTTGAAACCTGAACAGTGCATGAACTTCTGGTTCGGATACTTTTTGGAAGCCTTGACGGTATCATCCATATAGCCAAAGCTGGCGGTGAAGACCACATCCATTTTCTGTTCCTGGACCAGGCGATCGATAATCCGAGCGGAATCGGATTCTGCCACAGATTCGATAAAAGTCGTTTCCAGCCACGGCAGTTTTTCCATTGCAAATTTTCTACCGACATCATGAGCGTGAGAAAACCCATAATCGCCGACAGGCCCTACATAGATGAAGCCGGCTTTCAACTTTTCACTGCTTTTGTCTTTTTCGCATCCTGCACCAAAAAGCAAAATGGCGAGTACGACCATCAAGTGACCGAAAATTCGCATACCTCTCTCCTGTATTGAAATTATTAGGGAACACCGCGTTGGCGGGATAAAGATTCAGGCAACCTTAAATTTACTGAACCTAATTTTTTTCTGATCTGGGTAGAATGTCAATAGATTCTTTCCTTTTTTTCTGATCGGAATATGGTGCTCAGGGATCGTTAAAAAATTACTGTAACTATTCACCACATTTCCGGAGTCGAGGGTATAATGATTCAAAACGATGGAAAACAGGACGTTTTCCAACAGCTCCAGGGATGGATTC
>JAOZRE010000230.1 GCA_029940215.1 bacterium
GCATATCACTGCCCCTGGCTTGGAAATCAATCCTTTCCGGGTTGATCCTGATGTGGGCAAGGGGAATGAGCGAGTTTGGCGCCGTCGTCATTGTTGCTTATCACCCCATGATCTCTCCCATTCTGATCTATGAACGGTTTTCCAGCTTTGGCCTGAAATACGCCCGGCCAGTATCCGTGCTGTTCCTCTGCGTCTGCCTGCTGATTTTTGTTCTGTTAAGACTGCTGTCCGGAAGGAGGAATCATGCTGAAAGTCGATAACATTCACCTCACCCTGGGGAACTTTAAAATTTCTGATCTCTCAATGAGGGTAGAAGAGGGAGAATACGTCGTCGTTCTTGGCATGTCCGGTGTCGGAAAAACGGTACTGCTTGAGGTCCTGTCAGGACTCCAGAAATGCGATCAGGGCTCCGTTCACCTGGATGGCACCGATATTACCCATCATAAAATCCAGCGTCGCCCTATCCGCCTAGTATACCAGGATCAAGCACTCTTTCCCCACCTGTCCGTTCAAAAAAATCTTGAATTCGGCCTGCGCTGCCAGAAGACACCACGACCGGTTATGAATTCAATTGTAAAAACCCTGTCTGAACAGCTGAAAATTAAACACCTTCAAAACAGGGCTCCTGACACACTCTCAGGAGGCGAAGCACAACGTGTGGCTCTCGGTAGAGCCATGGCAACAAACCCACGTTTGTTACTGCTGGACGAACCTCTCTCAGCGCTGGATCCGCAGTCTCGTTCCGAAATTCAGATGTTATTGCGTCACCTGCATCGAGATGGCCAGACCATCATTCACGTCACCCACGATTATGAAGAAGCTGTTTCCCTGGCTTCCCGCATCGTCCTGATGGAAAACGGAACCATTGTACAGACGGGTAGCCCCTCAGAGGTGTTCCGAAATCCAAAGTCGAGTTTCGTCGCCAGGTTTGTGGGAGTCAGAAACTTTATCCCCGGCGAATTGATATCTGCAGAGGAATCCCGGAGCGAAACAGCCAGCTTTACCAGGAATGGCATCCACATTGCTGTTATGAGCCATGCCGGCAGTGGACCAGGGCACTTCATGCTGCGCAGTGAAGACATCATCCTCTCCAATCATGCGGATGAAACAAGTGCCCTCAACCGGTTTGAGGGAATCATCGCCGACCTGATCCCTACTTCAGCAGGTATTGAAGCTGTCATCGACATAGGGTTCAGCATATCTGCTATGGTGACCCGTCGGTCGGTTCAACGGTTATCAATGGCAGTCGGAAAACCGATCTTCATCAGTTTCAAGGCAACTGCCGGTCGATTTATCAGCGAAAGCTGAAAAGCATGCAAATCCTTTCTTTTTATACATTTATCTTGATAATTCTCTTTTTTCACATTGACAGGGATACCATTTTCTTATAAAAATAATGTTTACCTTAAAAAAATCTAGTAAAAGTATTATTAGCAGGCGAATTCATGAAGACAACAGTATCCATTCGCAAGGAGCAGTTTGACCAAAAAGGTGATTTAACTCGCAGCTGGTTTTTTGTTGATGCTGAGGGAAAGACACTTGGACGATTATCAACTGAGATTGCGAAGGTTCTGCAGGGAAAGCACAAACCCATATATACACCCCATGTTGATACGGGCGATTATGTGGTTGTCGTCAATGCAGAGAAGATCAAAATTACCGGCAAGAAGATGACAGATAAGATTTACTATCATCATACCGGTTACCCGGGAGGGATCAAATCGATCAGTGCTGCGGCGCTGCTCAAGAAAAATCCGACAGCTCTGGTCGAGAAGGCAGTCAAGGGAATGATGCCCAAAAACAAGCTGAATCGGCAGGCATTGAACAAATTGAAGGTTTATGTGGGAGCAGAACATCCTCATCAAAACCATAATCCCCAACCTCTTGAAATCTAAAATAAAGAATAAAGATGGAGCAGTATTACGGAACAGGAAGAAGGAAGAGATCAGTCGCCCGCGTATTCTTACGCCCCGGCACTGGCAAAATCCTTATAAACAAGCGGGAACTCTCTGAATTTTTTAAAAGAGATATCTACAAGATTATCATCAAAGAGCCTTTGGAAGTGACCGAGAGGCTTGACAGTTTTGATGTATTCGCAACTGTCAAAGGCGGCGGAACAACAGGACAGGCAGGCGCTCTTCGGCATGGACTCGCCAGGGCCCTGGTGAACTTCAGTGAAGAGTACCGCCCAACACTAAGAAAAGCCGGTATGCTGACACGGGACGCAAGGGAAGTGGAAAGAAAGAAGTACGGTCTCAAAGGCGCACGAGCCAGATACCAGTTTTCAAAGCGTTAGACGTTATTTTCCGATATTGCTCCATCCTTCAGGATGGTTGGATAGATCTCCAGGAAGCGTGACTGTTCGTTTCCACTGGAGGTTTATCCTGCATATCGCTTCCAAGCCATCCACGGCGTTGCAAGGCTCTGCCTATCATTATCCCTGCCTCACATCATCACTGTTTTCGCCAAGACAAGTTTAGCACGTCCGAATGGTTCTCTTTGGTTTCGCACAGCTGAAGGTGTTACTGGATTAAGCGTCCGGAAGGATTGAAACGAATTGGTTTCGCGTGGATTAGCCGGGAATCATCAACCGCTCAAAGAATCTTCAGCAGGTTGATTTCGTTTCCATTGGTATTGAAGGTTACCTCGTCCATCAGGTGACAGATCAGATTCAACCCGCGATTCAGTCCTTGAAAGGCATCTCTTTCATTCATTCGTTTGTTCGAATTAAAGCCCTCGCCTTCGTCTCTGATATGGACAGTTATCCGATCCATTCTCAGGATGAGTTTGAAAAAGATGTTTTTATCCGGCTTACTGTCATTTCCGTGTTCAACAGCATTGCTGAGGCTTTCATAAATTGCCATCTTCAGATCTGAAAAGCCCCCGGTATCGTTGGGGTAGACCAGCTCAATCAGGTTATCAACCGTATCCAGAAGTTTAATGATAGAGCGTTCTTCGCTGGCAATAACCGCATTGAAAGCATTCTCCACCCGGTAGTTTTCCAGATCACCTTTGAGAAAGCGTCCTTTATGGTGCCTGATGGCACGGCGGAGAGTCTCACTCACTTCACTGGGAACCAGCGGCTTAACCAGGTAGCCCGCCACCCCGTAGTTAATGGCCTTTATTGATATCTCCACCGACGACTGATCAGTCAGGATCACAAAAGGAACAGTGGAATTGCTCTCTCTGACCTTCTGCATCAGTTCCAGACCGGTCATCTGGTTTTCTCCCAGTTGAATCTCGGTGATAATCAGGTCATAATGCTGCTTCTGTATTCTTTTATACCCTTTATCAATTGAGAATTCCTGTTCGAACATGAACTCTCCACCATCCAGAAAATCCTCGAGGGACTGTTTCGTATCTGAACTGTTATCGATAATCAGGATTCGGTATTTCAGGTTGGACATTTCAGTCATGGCGGTGCGCTCTAATTTCAGACCGGACTCGAACCGGACGACCGTGTGGAATCTTGTAAATGAATTGAAGGTAAATTCGATCGGATTTCTGTTTTTATCCCTTTTTATTGCTTTCTGTCATTAAGAACTCTGAAAAGAATCATTAATATAAAATACGGGATTCAGCGCAAACAAGCTGTTGGAGCAGTAAATCTTTTTACTGATCTCCCACCAGTCAGCTTTTTATTGAAAGCCTCCGACAGATAGGTTAAAACACTATCTGAGGGTAACAAAAAACCAAAACCGAAAACCAAACATCCGGAAACAATCATGAATGTACTAATTATCGGTGCAGGCGGCCGCGAACATGCGCTTGCCTGGAAGTGCAAACAGAGCCAGAAGGTGACGTCACTGCATGTTACACCTGGAAACGGCGGCATCGAAAGCATTGCTGACTGCTGGTACCTGACCGACCATGAAGCGATCCTGTCCAGGGCAAAAACAGAAAAGATCGAACTGGTTATTATTGGGCAGGAGGATTACCTGGTCAACGGGTTGACAGAACAACTTGAAGCGGCTGGAATTGCCGTGTTTGGTCCCAGTCAGCAGGCAGCCAGACTCGAAGGGAGCAAGGTCTTCGCCAAGGAGTTCATGAAGCGGCACAACATCCCTACCGCCGGGTTTGAAAAGTTTGAAGATGTAAACGCTGCAAAAGCCTATCTCAAGAAAATTGACGCCCCTTTTGTCATCAAGGCCAGTGGTCTGGCAGCTGGAAAAGGGGTATTAATCTGCGAGGATATCGAAACAGCTGAAAAAGGGCTGGATGAGATTATGGTCGACAAACAGTTTGGAGAGGCTGGCGACCACGTGGTTATCGAGGAGTTTTTGGAAGGCGAAGAGGCCTCATTCTTCGTCTTTACTGATGGAACTAACTATATCACGCTCCCAACTCTACAGGACCATAAAAGGCAGCTGGAACTTGACCAGGGATTGAACACTGGAGGTATGGGATGCTATTCACCAGCTCCGGTTGTTGACGAGTCCGTTACAGACAAAGTCATCCAACAGGTTGTCGAACCAACCCTGAGGGGGATGGTGCAGGACGGGCATCCCTACAAGGGGATTCTGTACATCGGCCTGATGATCGATGCAGGTCAGCCACGGGTTGTCGAATACAATATCCGGTTCGGGGATCCTGAATGTCAGCCGCTGATGATGCTTCTGGACAGCGACATGGTTGAGATCGCAATGGCTGTGGCCAACAACAGCCTGGATACCTTGTCAGTTAAATGGAAAGCACAGGCTGCTGTCATCGTCATCCTGGCATCGGGCGGCTACCCCGGATCATATGAAAAAGGGTTTACCATCCAGGGGCTGGAAGAGGTTGAATCATCGGAAAAACAAATGGTGTTTCATGCCGGAACCAGGCGGGATCAGAATCGCTACCTGACTGCAGGTGGCAGGGTACTGGGAGTGACCTGCCTGGGAGACAACCTGGAAGAAGCCCTGAAGCTTGCCTACTTGAACAGTGCCCGAATTTCATGGCCCGGCTCCCAATACCGAAGAGATATCGGGCTCAAGGGGTTAAAACGACTGACCAGGGGCAAAAAAGAACTGCAGGTTGCTGTAATCATGGGCTCCGCCTCGGATCGAAAAATTGCGGACAAGGCAGCTGCCATCTTTGATCAGTGCAACGTGGCTTATGAGATTATTGTCTCGTCTGCGCATCGAACCCCCGAACGGACACGGCAGTTCATACACGATGCTGAACAGCGAGGTGCTGAAGTTTTCATCGCGATCGCGGGAATGGCAGCTCATCTGCCCGGCGTTGTCGCAGCAGAAACACGTTTTCCGGTCATTGGGGTGCCGGTCAACGCATCAACAATGGGTGGACAGGACGCTCTGCTTTCCATCGTTCAAATGCCCCCAGGAATTCCGGTTGCGACGGTCGGCATCGACAGGGGAGACAACGCAGCCTTGCTGGCTGTTCAGATTCTGAGCATCAGCTATCCTTATCTGAAAGCCTACCACTTTGAGTATCGGCTGCAGATGGAGCAAAAGGTCATTGCCAGCAATTGAGGCAAACAGTTTCTGCCTTAATCCGGCAGGCAACCCGCAATCGTTATCAGCGGAGTTCTGGAATCAGCAGGTAAATTAACAACACGTCAACAGGTTATTTATGTCAAACGTCATTATAATCGGCTCCCAATGGGGCGATGAAGGAAAAGGGAAGATTGTGGACCTCCTTTCACAGCAGGTTGGTACCATCGTTCGGTTTCAGGGCGGAAATAACGCCGGACACACCGTCATGTTTGGATCCAAAACCTTTATCCTGCATCTGGTCCCGTCTGGAATTCTCCATGAAGGAACCAAGTGTGTCATCGGAAACGGAATGGTCGTGGACGTCGATGCGCTACTCAAGGAGCTTGATGAGCTTAAAACTATGGGGGTCGAAAGTGAGGGACGACTCTTCATCAGCGATGCGGCAAACATCATTATGCCTTATCACAAGCTGCTGGACCAGGCCCGTGAAGAGCGACTGAGCGCAGGCAAAATCGGCACCACCGGTCGTGGTATCGGCCCGGCATACGAAGACAAGGTAGGCCGCTGCGGGGTCCGCTTTGCTGATATCGAAAATAATTCGGTTTTCAAGTAAAAAATTGACCGATTTGTTCAGGATAAAAATCTGACGTTGCAATACGTTCTTAGCTATAAAGGCCCGCTGCTGGATGCCAACGAGGTATTTGAAAACCTTCTGGAAAGTTATCGCCGGATCTCCCCTTATATTGTTGACAGCAGTGAACTCGTGGACCAGGAGAT
Source organism: bacterium (assembly GCA_029940215.1). GTDB lineage: Bacteria > SAR324 > SAR324 > XYD2-FULL-50-16 > XYD2-FULL-50-16 > JAHJRI01. The sequence goes on from JAOZRE010000230.1 coordinate 6,216, forward strand.
TAAAAGTGGCAAGCATATCCTGTTCGAAGGGGCCCAGGGAACCTACCTGGACATTGATCACGGAACCTACCCCTTTGTCACCTCTTCCAACACCGTTTCCGGCGGCGCATGTACCGGCGGTGGCATCGGACCGACTAGCATTACGGCTGTCGGCGGTGTTGTCAAAGCTTACACCACCCGTGTGGGAGAAGGTCCATTTCCAACGGAACTGTTCGACGATGTAGGAGAATTGTTGGCGAAGGAAGGAAACGAATTCGGCGCAACAACCGGACGGCCGAGACGGTGTGGGTGGTTTGATACCTGTCTGCTGAAAAAAGCTGTCCGCGTAAACGGCCTGACCCACCTTGCCGTCACAAAGCTTGATGTAATGGACAAACTGGAAACCATCAAATTATGTGTGGCGTACGAGGACAAGGCTGGAAACCGTTACTCAGTCATGCCATCCAAGCAGGCTGTGCAGAAGGAATTGAAGCCGGTCTATGAAGAAATACCGGGATGGCTGTCCAACAGCTCCGGCGTCACAGACTACGATCAATTGCCTGAGAAAGCCAAATCCTACCTGAAGCGAATCGAGGAGCTTCTGGAAGTCCCCATCTTCATCATTTCCACTGGTCCCAAACGGGAACACACCATTATTCTGCAAGATATTTTTGCGGATAAAACACCGGAAGGTACAAAGGGGGACTGCATTCAGCCATCCAGGCCCCCTTGTCACACGGGGCCCACTCAGCAGCAATAGTTTACAACGATTCATTGGGAGAGGGCGAGTACCGGTTAGTCAAACAGCTTTACCTTCTTCTGCATGAGTTCACCCTTGAAGGTGTTGACGATCTCGGTGATATCTGACGTCACCAGATCCCCCACTGTCTTCATTGCCTTTATCTGCTTCAACTTATGGAATCGAGCATTCAGGTAGCTGTTGATTTCATGGCCCGGCTCCGACCGCTGGGCGGCAAAAATATCCTTCAGCCCGAACCGGACCCATTCCCAATATTGGTTCTTAAATAAAAGCATTACCAGCAACTGCTCCAAGGCGGGGTCGTCCTTGACCTTTGCGTACCAATCCTTGACAACATCGCGCCTGAGCTTGTCTGCCTCATCGATGGTTGCCTGGCTGATTTCGTTTTTAACTTCAAGAAAGGCCGTTTCCCGAATACACTTACGGCAATATTGCCTGAAGCTGTCTACCATTACCTGGATGATTTTTTCAGGACTCCTTTCGTAGACTGAATAAGCCTTAGTGACATCTTCGGCGCTCAACGGATCGATGAACGTCTCCTTGCCCAGAATCTGATTGACCAGTTGATACCGCTTATCCTGGACATCATGCGAATTTCC
>JAOZRE010000231.1 GCA_029940215.1 bacterium
CTTTTGATGGCAACGATGCTGATATTCAGTTTTCGTCTCAGATCAAGTTTCAGCAGGTTGTTTCCAATGAAGCTGGCGGGTGGGATAAATTTATTGATAACGTGCTCTTCATCAAAAAAACGCATGTCTATTACATTTTTCATGACGAGTCTGTTAACGAGCATTCCTGCCATATCCTTTTCGGGATTGATTATTTCACTGGAGCCAACCTGTTTCTCATGGGATGTCCTTGAGTGACATTTAGGGGTTTTGCATTGTTGAAGATGGATTCTTTTCCATGTCGACTTGAAGGAAATCGACACAATTGACTAAAAAATAAGAGACACCCATTATTTAAACAGATAGATGTTGGAACTCCGGTAGTCTTTATTCTAAATTTCCGTTCTTTTACCGGTCGTGACAGGATTGAAGCAGAAGGGATATATCTTCACCCAGTCTCATTATCCCGATGGTCCTCGGACAAATCTGCAGGAATCATAGCCGTGGGTAGCGAGACTGAAATGGTGGTTCCTTTACCAATTTCGCTTGCCACTGAGATGCTGCCACCATGTTTTTTGATAATACTCTGGGAGACCGAAAGGCCCAGCCCTGTTCCTTTGCCCTCCGGCTTGGTTGTATAAAATGGATCAAATATGGAAGAGAGTTTTTCTTCCGGTATGCCTGTTCCCGTGTCAGCGAATTCCGCGAAAACGTAATCGCGGTTTTTTGAAATCTGAATGGATATGGTCAGCGATCCATTCTTCTGCATGGCGTCCAGGGCGTTCAATATAATGTTTAAGAATACTTGAATGAGCTGTTGCCGGTCGCCCAAAACGTGGGGTAAGGTATCAGAGGGCGTAAAATTGACCCTGACTTTTGACAAGACGATCTGGTTGCCTGCCAGTCTCAAAGTCTCCCTGATAGCTCCCTGCAGATCAACGGATACGGATTCAATTTCGCTTTCTCTGGCATAGTCGAGCAGGTTCCGGATAATTCTCTGTGCTCTGTCTGATTCGTTTACCAAATCGTTCAGCATATCGACCCGCTCTTCAACTTCCAAGGTGTCATAGTCCTCTTTGAACATTGAGGCAGTGAGCACAATATTATTCAAGGGATTATTCAATTCATGGGCGATTCCGGCAGTCAGCGTTCCGATGGCCCTGAGTTTATGAGACTGCACCAGCGCCTCTTCACGATGAACCAGCTGCTGCATCATGTGGTTCATTGCAATCGCCAGACTTGAGAATTCATCATTGTATTTACGCTTAGGGAAGATAGGGGTGAAGTCTCCTGCGGATATACGTTCGGTTGCCTCCATCATGCGGCTCATGGGCAAGAGAATTTGCCTGGCCATAAAAACAGCAAGATACGTGATCAGCAGGATCAGAATGACCAGAAAAAAGAGAGGGATCCGTTTTGAGACGGTCAGCAGGGAATTAACCGTATTGCGTTCCTGAGCTACCAGCTCTTTCGCCATGGTTACCATATCAGATCCGTGTTCACGCAGTTCAATCTCAGTCCTATTTTGCATATCACGGGACAAATTACTTTTCAGGCTGGTTAACAGTTCCTCATAGCGGGACAGGTGGTCGTGTATTCTTTTATATTCCTGATCCCCCAATACCGTGATAAAATTGTTGTTTCCCTCCTTCAGAATTTGCCCGGCATTATGAACATGAATTAGAGCGTCATCCAGATTGGTATGATACAGGAAATAGTTTTTCTCAAACCGCCTTGCCTGCTGAATTTCAAAACTGTATATGTCGCTGGATTGCATGAAATAAAGCTTCTGTTCAACCTCAGAGGTTATGTAGATGGATACGATAACAATCCCAAAACTTAAGACAAGCCAGAGGATGAAGCCCAGTGTCAAGCGGGTCATGATTGAAAATGAAGGTCGGTCTTTCAGTAGTTTTTGTGCCTGCTCTGAATATTCCAGTTTGAGAGGCTGTCCTTGAATCGTCATTGTTTGGTTTAAAGCGACAGGTTATGGTGAACACCACTCGGTTGAGAGTTGTTCCAGGTTTCAACGCATCCTTTGTGGATTAAAAACAAATGATCGCTATAAATAGCAATCAGCAACGATTATGCCGAACTCTTTTCTTTTGTTTGTTTTTTTAATTGGGTTTCTGATGTAAAGTTGCCGGACCAAAGTATTGAAGCATAATTAGTGATTTATGAATTGTCGGCTACGATGAAGCATAAAATAATTTACGCCAATTGTCATCCGTATGAACCGATCTGTTTTGGTACGAATGGGTGTACTGCTACTGTTATCAAGATCAAGCAGATATTTCTATTGCTGATATTAACCATTGACATAGGAAGGGTGGGTTTTTATGGTCTTCTGATAGAGAAGTCCTCCATCCGCTCGTCACTCTGAAGCTGACAAACCGTGAAAAACCCAAAAGGTAAACTGGCAGGCAGGAAAATTTCTGTCATGATCGTCGATGACGAAGACGTTGCACTAAAAGCATTGACGCGAATAATTCGATCAGAAGGGTATAATGTTGAAGCGGTCAGCACGGGTAAAAAAGCCATAAGGCTGATCAATACAAAACGATTTGACCTGATTTTGACAGACCTGTTTATCGATGAAATCGATGGAATGGATGTGCTTGCAGCAGCAAAAAACCGAGATCCCGACACTGCCGTTATTCTGCTCACCGGTCATGGTTCGATTGATTCCGCTATAGAAGCAACAAAAAAGAATGCGTTTCACTACCTGCAAAAACCCATTAGACCGGATGAGGTTCGGCATATTGTCAAACGGGCGGTTGAAAACATTGAACTGATTGCCAGGATCAAAGAGTTGGAAACCAAAGGCAGCCACGAAGTTGAATCAATTATTGGGAATAGTCCAAAAATTGTGACGATAAAGAAATTGATCCGGAGAATTCAGGACTCTGAATCAAATGTGCTGATTGCCGGCGAGTCAGGAACCGGGAAGGAATTGGTGGCCCACGCCATTCACGAATTCAGCCCGAAGAAGAAGGGACGGTTCCTTGCCTTCAACTGCGCATCCTTTACCGAGGATTTATTGGCCAATGAACTCTTCGGGCATGAAAAAGATGCCTTTACTGGAGCGACGAAAAGTCGGGCGGGGTTGTTTGAAAGTGCAAACGGGGGGACCGTTTTTCTGGATGAGGTGGGAGACATGCCGATGACCATGCAGGTAAAACTCCTCAGGGTTATCCAGGAAAGGGAGGTCCTCCGGGTAGGAGGAAACAGTTCAATCCCCATAGATGTCAGAATTATTGCTGCAACCAACCAGGATCTTAAAAAACAGTGTACGAACGGCTATTTTCGGCAGGACCTGTTTTTCCGATTGAATGTGATTAACATCCGCATGCCCAGCCTTAGTGAACGAGCAGAGGATATCCCGCTGCTGGCCTCACATTTCTTAAGGCGCTATTCGGGGAAAATAGATAAAAAAATCACTGGATTCACTGATGAGGTTATCGGGTTGTTGTCCAGTTACCAGTATCCGGGGAACATTCGGGAACTGGAAAATATTGTTGAGCATGCTGTTTCCATGAGCCATAGTGAAACCATTACAGCTGAAAGTCTCCCAAAAGACATGATGGACTATGATCTTTTTTTGTTCCAGAGTCAGACAAATGATTTTAAAACCCTTGAAGAATTGGAGAAAGAGTATATCCGGTGGATTCTTGACCGGGTGGAAAACAAAAAAACAGCAGCTTCAAAAATACTAGGTATAGACAGAGCATCTCTCTATAGAAAGCTCAAGCGATTTGAGTTTGACAACTGACATTATGTTGCATTCTGCAACATAATGTGTTTCTTTTTGCACCTCCCTTGTAAATCCCCTTTAATAAAGGCTCTCCGGTCATTAACCCATCCTGATGTTGCGTTTTGCAACAAATATCTGGAGTACTGACTATCTTCCCCGTTCGCATTATCGGCGTTTGCAGCCCGATTCCACTTTGGCACCCTATTTGCGATGAGTTATCTGACTACTGAACCGGTGTGAAGGATATGCTTGGGTTCGGTTCAGTATGCAAATGAACCATCTGTGACTGACTGGTGTGATACTTTTTTATCAATGCATGAATGCAGGGTAATGTCAGTGAAATTTATTCTTCTTGTTTTGGAAGACAACGTATTCCGTGCGGAAAGCATTGATTACGCGTCCAACCTCGCAAAAAGAATCAATTGTTCAATCTCTGTGCTGATGCTGATAGAAAATCCGGACGATGAAAACAGCCAGTTGGACAGTGAACAGGGGGTTATGGACATCATTCTCAAAATGTTGAACACAAGCGGCGTTAATGCCCAGGGAACAACCAGACATGGTGATAAAGCATCCGGATTAATAAAACATCTTGCAGCTTATTCTTCATTCGATGCAATTATCTGGGGTGGAAAAGAAGAGATTGTCTCAAAGCGCAACTTGAAAAAACCTGATCATTGGCTGGCGAAAGTTAGATCGACTATTCGATGTCCTATCGTCAGCCCGACCAAAAAAGACCAGGATCAAAGAGAAACCTAAATAAAGGAGTATCAGACAAATGCAAATAATCTGTATATCCCGGGGAAGTCACGGATATAGTAGTGAACTGGCTGAAAAGCTTTCCAAGATCGTTGGGTTTACAACTATCAGCCGTGAACAGATAACCGATAAGGCAACTGAATATGGTATTCCGGTTGGTAAACTTGAAATGCAGATTGTGAGGCAGAGGCCATTGAGTGAGGAAATGTCGATTGTGGCAGACATGTACAAGGCTTTCTCAACGGCTTATGTGTGCGAAAGGGCATTGAAAGAGAACATTATCTACCACGGCAGAACCGGGCATCTGATGTTGCCTGGATTGACGAATGTCTTGCGAATACGTGCCATTGCCGAGCAGGAGTACCGAATAAAACTGGTGATGGAACGATTGAAGATCACGCGTGAAAAGGCAAAGAACTTTATTTTTCATATTGACGAGGACATCCGAAAGTGGACTCATACTCTTTATAATTCTGACCTGAATGATCCTTCCAAATATGATTTGACTCTAAACTCGGCAAATTTATCCACTGAAAACGCTGCCAAGGCATTAGCCAGCTTTGTTGAACTCCCGGAATTTCAGGAAACCGCTTCGACAAACCAGGCCCTTCAGAATTTGCTGTTGGCGGCAAATTGCAGGCTGGCCATCGGCTCCGATGATCACAGCAGGAATGTTGATGTCGGTATACAAGCAGACAACGGGAACGTATCAGTGACCTACATGCCGAGACAATCCAACGAGGCGAAGGCAATACCCGATGTACTGAAATCGATCGAAGGGGTTAAATCCCTTGTTTGCACGGTTGCTACAACGAATGTTCTTTACATGGCCGAAAAATTCGATCCTGCCGATGAACGTTTTATAAGCCTTACTGAAATAGCGAAAAAGTGGAATGCAGCTGTGGAGCTTGTAAGAATAGCTGAAGAGGATGAACAACCACCCGCATACCCGCCGGAATCACTGTTGCCGATTGTGACATCAACCAATGGAGAAACGGGCGGTATTCTTGATGACTCCGATAGAGAGGTGTCTCGAGATGAACAGGGATTTGGTATCACCGAGACACTGGATAAGTTGATTCAGCTGGGTCTTGCCGGCGGTTCCCGAACCATTTATGGCGGAGTCGATGAACTGTTTAGATCACAGATCAAAACAGGACAGTACAGTCTGGTCGCCATAGGTGATGTATTTTCAGCGAAAGGTGCTGCTGCCCAAAGGTTGAAACGTGACATGCTGAGCAAGCTTAAAGAAAAATTCAGGGTGCCAGTCATCGGGACAGAAGACCTTAAAGCCAGGTACCTTTTCGGACCAAAACAACTCTTTAATATGATCGGATTCGCTGTGCTGTTTGCATTAGTCTATCTAGCTGTTTTCAATTTTCAAGAGCCAATATTGACCTTTGTGTCCAAAGGGCAGTTTGAAGGCACGCTGTTCGAGAAAGCAATCGCTGCTCTAGCGGTGCTGGTTAGTATCCCTGTCGTGGCGTTCAGCATTGGCGGGTTTTATGGAAATTTCTTGAAAATGTTAAAAGTTGAGTGATTTCAAAGCTATTATGTCGATCGTGATGAAAACTGATACGGTTCGACCTGTCAGTAAAATATCAATATAAATAAGGGGAATTATTATGCCGGGATTTCTGGGTGAGATGTTTGTGCAGATGACGTTACCAATTGCTCTGCAAATTGTTCTTTTAGGTTTTATCGGTGGAATATTAAGTGGATTTATCGGGTCCGGAGGGGCGTTTTTTATGACTCCGGGGATGATGAATCTGGGAATTATGGGGCCTGTTGCAGTTGCCAGCAATATTACCCATAAATTTGGAAAAGCCATGGTTGGTTCAAAAAAACACGGGGAGTTGGGCAACGTTGATAAAAAACTGGCTTTCTTTATGCTTTTTACCGCTTTTGTGGGGATCAGACTTGCGGTTGAGGTGATGAAAGCGTTGTTTAATGTTCAGGGAAGCCATGGTGAAGGTGGAGGGGCAGCAGCAGATCTTTACATCAGCATTATTTTTGCTGTGATCCTGTTATTAGTTGCTGTCTCCATGCTGGCTGACCTCATAAAGTCCAAATCCAGTGAAGAAACGGGGCCCTCAACCAAAATTGTTGAGTTTATCAGCAGGTTGAAACTGCACCCGTTGATCTATTTTCCGGTGGCAGACGTTTACGTTTCACTCTGGGTTATTTTAATCTGCGGCCTTGCAACCGGTTATCTTGCTGGGACGATTGGTGTCGGTGGTTTTATTGGGGTCCCTGCCATGATTTATGTCTTTGGGGTTCCAGCGGCTGTTGCTGCCGGGAGTGAACTCTATCTGGCCATGTTTATGGGGGCCTGGGGTGCTCTGAACTATGCGTTTGAAGGTATGGTGGATATTAGATGTACTTTGCTGTTGTATGGTGGATCGCTTTTGGGAATATACATTGGTGCATATGGAACCAAGGTCGTGAAAGAGGCTGTCATTCGCCTGACAACGGGTGTTATCATCCTGCTTTGTGTCTTAAGTCGAATTGTTGCTATACCGGTTTATCTGCAGAAGCTTGGTTTCTCGAACATGGATCCGTCATATAATGATTATTTTAATCTTGCCAGCAAGAGCCTGCTGTTTGTTAGTGGGATCAGCGGAGCTGTGATCATCATGTTCTTTGTTCAAAAAGCATATTTCCAAAGGCGAAAGTTGGAGACAAGCCTGAGTTTGGCAGAAACGCCGAGCAGTACCTGACGATTTAACCAAAACAGTTGAAAACTGAAAAATTCTCAGTCTGTTCGCCCGTTGTCTTGTCCTGAAATACAAGGTAGCGGCTCAACATTTAATTTTTAGCAACAATAAAAGCTAAGGTGTCTATGGAAACACAAAAATTAAGAATAATGGTGGTTGATGATGAGAATATTGTTGGTAAACGTCTGAAACCCGCTCTCGAAAAAACAGGTGATATCGTCGAGACGTTTCTGGATGGAGAGAAAGCACTGGCCCGTTTTGATGAAGAACCTTTTGATGTGGTTGTGACCGACATCAGAATGGAGAAAATAGACG
>JAOZRE010000232.1 GCA_029940215.1 bacterium
TGGCCACCATGGCGGTGGCCATAACTATCAGAGCTATAACCCTAAGCAGATTCATCATGGCCTCCTGTTTTCTTCCTACCGGTTGTACGCATCAGAACTTCACCCGTACACCGGACATTACCGCTTTCACATTGTTGAAATCCGTTCCCAGTCTATCAAGGTTGTAATTGCGAAAGCCGAGATAGTACTCCGAGCCCCATTTTTCAAAGTCTTGTACGCCCAACAGGCCGTATGAGTCGGCTTGATCATTGTTGGCGACCGCGTTGCTATTCTGTCCCCAGTCGGCGGCCAGGGCAGTTTCTCCGATCCCGAAGAAATTTTTCCGATAACCGATTTTCCCGTACCAGAAGGTCGCATCGGTGCGGGTGGTGTTTTTGAGATCCTGGGTTCCTGCCGCTACCGTGAAATTAAGCCCGCTTGCGTGGTACACGGATGCAGAACCGCTGATTTGAGCATCGATGGTTGGAGATAGTGATCCGAAAGAAGCGTAGGCCCCACGGGCGGCTACTGCGAACGGACCCAGTTTGGCTGCGTATCCCAGAGAAAGGTCGGATGCACCACCGGAAATCCACGAAGTTGCCGCCTGAAACCCCTGGATGTTTGGTGTCCGGTATAAAATACGGTCGTCCCGGCCCAGGCCGTCCATGTTGTTGAACACACCCTTAACCTGCGTTGATGACAATGCGGCGGATGCGTGGTCGTAGAAAAACTGCCCGCCGGCCATTGCTTCGACTGAAGAGTATCCAATGACCGCTGTGCCGGAAAGATCCACCTCCGAGGTTCCATCTGATGCAGTGCTACCGTGACCCAGCCGGAACTCCCCGAAACGTTTAGACAGGAGATAGGCATCAAACCAGCGCTTGGTGAAGCTATTGGTGCCCACGTTGTTCTCGTTTATCTGGCTCACCGAACTGCTGGGATTCGTCGTAAACTGCACCTCGATTCGGGTCCCAGCCTCCAGGCTGTCCGTGGGCCTGGCAACGCCATTGATCCCAAGTCGTGTGGATGAGTTGCTGTTATCGACGACGTACAAGTTATCCTCATTGCCGTCATTCGCGTATAAAAGGGCCTTGTTGAGATGCCCGTATAGCTGGACGTTGACCTTGTCGTTACCGGACCTTACTCCGGTAGTCTGGTCGAGTGGTTTAGCCACCGCGGCCGTTGTCTCGGCCGCCTCACCCACAATCTTATCCCGGGTCACCGCCTGGGTGTCTTTACCCCCATCACCGTCAGACGTCTTGACCTCGGCCGTTGGCACCCCACCGGACAGCGTCTCCACCTGCTCTTTAAGCTGTTCGATCATCCTGGCCTGTTGCTCAAGCTGAGCCTGCTGCTTCTGGATGAGTTTTTCAATCCGCTCAAGGGTCGCGGGGTCGGCTCCTTTTACTGTTTCGACGGTGCCCATTGAAAGAATCACCAGAAAGGCACCTCCCATCAGGGCAAACCATTTTATACACTTCATCCTTTCCTCCTTTCTATCAATTTCTATTTTTCCGCTCATCTGTTTAAAATTATTGGCAACACCTGGAAAGAATACCAGGATAACTATACGGGAATTTGTGCAGGGGATAAATAGCTTTTTCGATAGTGCGCGTTAACTTTTCATCGTTGCGGATAGAGACGACGCACCACCGAAACACTGGATTGTTTCAGGCGCCCGGGCAATCTGGTCAGTCCCGATATGGTCTTTCCCGGCCAGGTCGGCCAGGGTCCGGGCAATTTTCAGGATGCGGTTGTAAGCCCGGGCCGGCAGCCCCAGTTTATCCACCGCGCTTTCCAGCAGCCGGCGGGGTTCCGGGTTCTTATGGAGTGAGGATTATGCCGAACGATCGACAAATTGGAGAACTTCTTTCGCAAAGTGTTTGAAGTCACCCAGATTCTTTTTGAGGATCCCGATAACGATTTCCGGATCGATGCGGGAGTAATCATGGACGACGATATTGCGGAATTTTGCCATTTTTATCATGGCGCTTTGTGATGCATCGTCAATAATACCATTTTCGTATAGAATCACGAAAAGGTCTTTGTTGTCTTTGGGTTCTCTGAAACCGGAACGCGAAATGAGATGTGCGGCTATGTCCAGACAATTCTCACATGCCAGTTGGAGCGTCCGTTCGACAAAACGCTGGTCTTTCTTACTGGTTTTATAATCCGGTAGGGATATGGCTTCGTATTCTTTTAAATCTTCAAGATACTCTCTTAGGAACCGAAGTTTTGATTCGATAACTTCCCGGTCCGGCATTGATTAACCCCTTGATCCTGCTTCGAAAAAAGATCTCATCTGTTCGATGTCTTTATCGATATAGTGTTTAAAATCAAAATACGCCTTTCTTTTCTGGAGAGCAAATCTGCGTGCCGCTTCCGGGTCACGGGCATACAACAGCGTCCCGTTACTCAAAATCTGGTGGATCATTTTCAAAGATGCATTGTTGAGAAGCACCACATCAGCCGGACAAACAAAATAGTCCTCAAATACATCCATCAATTGAAAGCGCAGTTCAACGGCAGCCTCAGCAGAGATATTTTTATCCAGATAGACAGCAATGTCCACATCGCTGTTTGCTCCCTGAATACCGGCGGCGGCTGAACCGAAAAGATAGGCGGACAAGACGGACGGGAATGGATTCAGTATGTTGGAAAAATCGGTTTTCATACTGTTTTTATTCATGTTTTTAATTTATGCCACGGTTGCCCCCTTGTCAATCAAATGTTGATTGAGGACCAGGTGCTCTTTACATATTGCTTTTCCGATCCAGGGTCCGGTACTGGATCGCCTCGGCAATCTGGGCGTTGCAAAAAACCCGCGTCATCCCTGGGATTTTATTCTTTCCGTACCCCATACCTGCCGGTCTAATAAAAATCCGTCGCCTCCATATTCCACTTAAAGATTTTATTTCCATGCCATTTCTTGCATAATTGGGAGTAGCGTGGATTCTCGATCATACGGGAGACAGCCTTATCAATGAGATCACCGAGATCCGCATCCTCCGATCGCGTAATGACACAGTATATGTACTTTCCGATGGGTTCCGGAAAGGCAATAATTCGCTTTGACCACCGTTTTGAGTTATTGGCAACCCACCAGATGATTCCGAGATCGATCACACCGGCATCGACCGCCCCCTCCGCGATCAACTTGTAGATAAAGGGCATCTCATCGACTTGGATAACCTCCTTGACCGGAATCAACGGCACCTCTTTCCCGGACCTTTCTATCTCGGCTTCAGTTTCAGATTTGGGAAAATTCCTTTCAATCTCCACGCTGCCATCATCCCGGGGCACATAGATGCCAGCCCGCCGCATGACACGACGAACGGCAGGATCATTGATGACGACAATGCGCTTGTTGATCAGTGAACTGACTGCTCCCGTTACATCTTTTGCCGGTCTGCCGTCAATCTCCTGAGTGCAGATTACCGGTCCCGTATCCAGATATGAACGCGAATATCGCACTTTGTAGCGATTGTAGAGGGGACTCGGGATAAGGGCAGAGAAAATGGCATGGTATTTACCGTCCCGAAGTCTCTGGACGATTTGACTCCATTCCTGATTGACGATTTCCGGCATAATCTTGATACCCAGATCATGCGACAATTCGTCACAAAGTATCTCTGAAAGGCCGACTTCAAGACCGGTCAGTTTGCCCCGCTGTTTAAAGCTCAAGCCCGCAAATGAAAGATACATGCCCAAACGGATTTTCCCATCCTGCTTAATCTGTGACAGGGTCGCACTTTCATCAGCACACGCAAACGCCGGCAATCCAACTGCCAGAAAAATGATTATCAACGATTGGAAAAACCCGATGGAAGTCCTGAATGAACATGCACACTTCATTTCGCACCTCTTGTCTGTGGGTTGGTTTCCGTCAAAAGAATACACACCCATCATCTATTCAGAACAGTGAGGATGTCTAATGGGTTACCAACGTGAATCTTTTTTCATCTCCGCAAGCTTCCTCTGAATCTGTCTGATCGAGATACCCAGAATCTTCGCTGCCGCTTTCCGATCACCCCTGACATTTGACAGAACAAAGGCTACATGCTTTTTCTGGTCCTCCTTCAAGGTGCTCATAGATCTGGCCTTGGCATCCGTCGGGACAATTTTAAGGGTCAGGTGGTGAGGGAGAATCAGATTCGTGTCGGTCATCATTACGGCGTTTTCAATGAGCTGCTTAAGGGAACGGATATTACCGGAGTAATTCCGGGTGCACAACAGGTTCATGGATTCAGGGCTGAAACCATCCACTTGCTTGTCCTGACCGATACAAGTGGATTTTAAAAAATGGTTGGCTAAAAGCGGAATATCACCGTCCCTCTCCCGAAGAGGCGGAAGATGGATGTGGACTGATTTTAGCCGGCACAACAGGTCGAGTCTGAACCGCTTTTCTTCCATTGCCTTGTCGAGATCGGAGTTGGTGGCTGATACGACGCGGACGTTCAGGCGGATCGGCTTTGTTGAACCTAAACGGGTAACGGTGCTTTCGTCCAGAACACGCAACAGTTTTGCCTGCAATCTCAAAGGCAGTTCTCCGATTTCATCCAGAAAAAGGGTTCCGGAGTTAGCCTGTTCGAACAGCCCGGCGTAATCCCCCTCAGTACCGGTAAACGCCCCTTTTACGTGTCCGAAAATCTGGCTTTCAAAAAGCGTCTCCGGAATAGAGGCCGCATTAACGGCAACAAACGGCCCATCCGGATAAAGGCCGGCCTTGTAAATTCCGCGAGCCACCAGTTCCTTCCCGGTACCGGTTTCTCCGGTAATCAAAAACGGTTTTCTGTTCTTGGCCATAACCTTGGCATAATTCAGCAGTTCCATCATTCGCGGGCATTGCGTGACAATCCGTGAAAACGGCTCGGGCACTTGAAGCTCATTTCCCCCGAAGCGGGGGGATCCGACGATTCCGGCAAGCAGGCTTGACCGCTCATAGGCCCGTTCGATGGCCAGAAACAGACGTTCATTCTCAACGGGTTTCACCAGGTAATCATATGCACCCATTCGAACCGCTTTTACGGCCGAGGAAATGTCGTCAATCGCCGTTAGAATCAGAAACTCGGTGTGCGGATTGAAGGGCTTCGTCTCCTGCAGGACTTTCAAACCGTCCGTATCCGGCATGATGAGATCCAGCAAAACCATATCGAAATGGCTCTCCTTGATTTTTCTGATCGCTGCCTTCCCGCTGTTGCAAATTTCCACATGCCTGATACCCCTGCGCCTGAGAATACGCCGAATCGAGGTTAAAGCCACCATTTCATCATCGACCAATAAAATCCTCATAACTGCTGCCTTTGTATTTTCTCAATAATATCGATGAGTTCAAGCGTGTTGCCGGGATCCTCCAGGATACAATCCGTATCCGCAATGCCGTCCTCTTCCGTGAATGCAACCGAACCATCGCCCGCATACCGTATCACCGTCAGGAGGGGAAACCGCCTTTTGATTTTATGGAGAAAATCACGGCCGTCCAGACCCCGTATATCGATTCGTATCAGGATGATGTCGACTTCCGGATGTGTCTCAAGATATGATACGGCAAGCTCTGAATTGTTCAGGGATTCAAACGGAATATTCCGGGCTTTCATCAGGCATTCCCGGAATCTGCTCAAATTGTCTTCGTTATCGTCCACGCATAAAATCAGCGAACGGAGCGACAGATCAATCTTCTCACTGACCGGTAGAAAAATAGTAAAGCGGGTACCCATTCCGGGCCGTGACAATACACCGAAAACCCCTCTGTGTTCGGCAACCAGATAGAACGAAACCGAAAGTCCGAGCCCCGTTCCACCGTCATCCCGGCGGGTTGTGAAAAAAGGTTCGAAAATTCGCCTGGAAACTTCGGGTGTCATTCCCTTACCGTTGTCTTCCACAGAGAGGGCAACCGATCGGAGTCGCTCGATATATCGGGTGGCAACCACCAGCCGGCTGTCTGCCCTGTCGGAAAGGGCATTAACGGCGTTAACCACCAGGTTGATGACGACTTGCTCCAATTTTTGGGAATGGCCCTTAATATCCGGCAGTTCGGGATCCAGGCAAACATCAATAGAAGCGATGGATTTTCTGGTATTCACACCCACTATGGTGAATGCCATTTCGATAACTTCGTTAAGGTTGACGTTTTGAAACTCACTGCTTTCATTTTTCCGGGCAAAGCGCTTGAAGTCCAGTATCACCTTGCTGATCCGATCGGATCCAATCTTGATAGCCTGTATGGATTCTGCCATATCCTGACATAACTCACCAATTGTCAAGCGGTTGCGCCGCCACTCCGGGTGTTTTTCTGCGTACGTACTGAAGACGGGTTCCACGATCTGCCACGTCTCTTCGAGAACCGGCAGGTTATACTTTATGAAGCTGACGGGGTTATTGATTTCATGAGTCACCGCCACTACCATCTCTCCGAGCGATGCGAGTTTGTCGGCATGGACGACCAGCTGAAGCCTTTGCTCGGATTCCTGGCGAAGCCTGATTTCTTCGGTAATATCTCTCCAGATTCCGGTGATATGGCTCTCACAACCGTTGGCATCTCGAATCACCTGCCGCATATCGGAAAACCATCTGTGGGAACCATCGGCAACCATGAAGCGATATTCGTTGCTGTTTTCCCCTCTCCGCAGCAGTGATTCCAGCCATTGGACCACCCTCGCCCTGTCTTGGGCGACAACGTGCTCCATCCAGAAGGATGATTTTTCGACAAACTGTTCGGATTTGTATCCGGTTATTTCCTCGATGCCGCTGCTGACGAACGATATACCGAAATCTCCACCGGGCCTGCAGGCAAAGACAACTATGGGAAGCGATTCCAGCAGTATCGCCAACTGCGCATTTTTCTCTCTGAGCGCTGCGGCCGTCTGCTTGTGATCGGTGATCTCATTTTTGAGCCGGAGATTGAGCCGGTTCAGTGTCTCCGTCCGGGCCAGAACCCTCGCCTCCAGATCTTCATTCATCCGCATCAGCTTCTTCTGCAGGCGGCCAATCGTCAGATGTGTTTCGGCTCTGGACAGCAATTCCTCCATTTCGATGGGTTTGGCAATATAATCGACGGCACCGGCGTCGAAGCCCTTGATTTTATCGAATACATCCGCCAATGCCGAAATGAAGATAATGGGGATATTGCGCATGGTTTTATGCTTCTTTAGTTTCATGCAGGTTTCATATCCGTTCATGCCCGGCATCAGTATATCCAGAAGAATCAGATCCGGAAGCACCAACTCCGCCTGTCTGAGCGCCTTTCTCCCGTTTGTAGCAATAAAGACATCATACCCGGCATCTTCGAAAGCTGCCCGCATTACATCTATGGATTCAGGCGTATCATCGATCAATAGAATCCTGCCCTTGTTCCGGGAAATTGTATTGTTACGTTTCTGCAGCATGAAACCTTAACTCCTTCAACACATCACACGCAGGTAGTGTTTTTCCTTAAGTAATCAAGGATCAGCCCATCGTTGTATTTTTTCGCGAATGATCTTATTTTATTACAAAAATACGCATACTCGGCGTTTTTATCCAGCATGCGTTCGAGCATCTGT
>JAOZRE010000233.1 GCA_029940215.1 bacterium
AGCCGAATGTCTCTGACCCCGCCCAAAGGACGGGGTTTTAAAACAGAAATAAATCGACCAACTTGAAGGTGAGAGGAGCTATTTATGAGCAAAGAGGAAATCTTAAAGAACAACCTGGACTACACCCTGTTTTCATGGGGACCCCAGGGCGGCATCAGCCCGGTTAATGCTGAAAGAGCCGAAGGAGTCTACGTCTATGATCGGGATGGCAAGAAGATCATCGATTTTTCATCACAGCTGATGAATGTGAACATCGGTCATGGCAACCAGAAGGTCAGGGATGCGGTATACAAGCAAATGGGCGAACTAAGCTATGTCTTTCCTGGAATGGCCACTGAAGCTCGGGGCAAGCTGGGAAAGAAATTAGCCGAGATCACTCCTGGAAACCTGAAAAAAACCTTTTTTACCAATGCTGGGGCTGAGGCTATTGAGAATGCCATCAAACTTGCCCGTATGGTAACCGGACGACAGAAAATCATTACCAAGTATCGCTCGTATCACGGTGCAACTTACGGCGCTGTGGCAGCTGGCGGTGATCCACGGAAATTCCCTGTGGACCATGACGGTGCTCCAGGATTTGTACATGTTGAGGATCCTTACTGCTACCGCTGCCCATGGTCACAGAAGGTTGAATCTTGTAACCGTGAGTGTATCTCACATATCGAACGGGTCATTCAGTTTGAAAACCCGGACAGTGTAGCTGCCATCTTAATTGAAGGTGAATCCGGATCTTCCGGCTGCATCAAGTACCCACCCGACTACTGGAAAAAGCTCAAAGCCATTGCCGATAAGTATGGGATCCTGACCATTTCAGACGAAGTTATGAGTGGTTTCGGAAGGTGTGGACAGTGGTTTGGTTTTGAAAACGGCGGCATTGTCCCGGATATGGTCACCATCGCCAAAGGATTGACCGCAGGATATGTACCACTAGGTGGTGTTATTGTTTCCGAAGACATTGCCAGGTATTTTGAAGACACCCCCATGATGATCGGGCTGACCTATTCCGGTCATGCTGTTGGTTGTGCAGCTGCTCTGGCTACCATAGAAGTTTATGAAGAGCAGAACCTGATTGTGAAAGCACGGGAAACTGGAGCCTACATTGATCAACAGGTTGCCAAACTGGCAGAGAAACATCCATCCATCGGCGATTTTAGGAATACCGGCATGTTGGGCTGTATCGAACTGGTCAAAAACCGGGAGACAAAAGAGCCCATGGCCCCCTGGAACGCAACAGCTGCTCAGATGGGTGCCATGGCAAAGGTCGGCGCCAAGATCAAGGAACTCGGGATGTTTACCTTTGTCCGCTGGAACTGGATCTTTATTGCACCACCGCTGAACATAACCGAAAGCGAGGTAGACGAAGGGCTGGCCATTATTTCTGAAGCCATTGCCATTGCGGATCAGGATGTAAAATAGGTAAGAGATTTAATCAGGTCATCGGGGCCGCAAAGGCCCTGATGATCAGCTGAATTTTCAATATGAGGGCTAACCGGCGAGGGCGTTACGGTGGGCGGTTCTTTTCTTGGCCACCAGCTTTAGAATCCGGGCTACTTCAGACAGCGCCTTAATCTTCACAGCGGCTTCAAGGTAATAGCGTTCTGCTCTCTCCTCAAGCTTATCCGCCATTTTCAGAAGTTCCTGGCTATTCATTCCAGATGGATCTCCCGCTTCCAGCACGAACGGTGCTCGATTAAACCCACTGATATTCTCCAGGATCATCTCTGTCACATTCTCCCGACGCGCCCGTTGGATATTTTTCTTGTTTTTTTTGCAATCGCTAAGGATCTGCTCAAAAACAGCCTGATGGGGAGCTGCTTCCGAATTGTTCAGGACAGCAGAATAAAACACCTCATCCCGAGTTTCCAACTCCTCAGCAAAATTCATGATACTTCCAAAATTAATTAACGGCATTTCTCTCTCCTAGTAGCAGAAGCTGCAAATGAAACATTCACAGCTTCAGATAACAACCTAATTTTAATACCAGCGTTCAATCACCACTTTCATGTCAGTGAAGAATAGGAAAATCTCCTGGCCATGACCCTTGATATCGCCAAAAAATGAGTTGCCATATCCGCCGAAGGGGAAGAAACTCATGGGTGCCGCAACACCGATGTTAATTCCCACCATGGAGGGGTTGACTCGATACTTAAAGTCACGGGCCGTTTTGCCACTCTGCGTGTAAATACAGGATGCGTTGGCATACTGTCGGCTGTTCACAAATTCAATCAATTCGTCCATGTTCTTGGGATTCACAATGCTGACAACCGGGCCAAAAATCTCATCGGTCGCTATGGCCATATCTGGCTGAACATTCTTAAAAACGGTCGGTCCAACGTAGTACCCATTTGGATAATCGGGAACTGAAATATCCCGGCCATCCATTATCAGTTCTGCGCCTTCTGCGATCCCTTTTTCAATGTACCCCAGAACCCGTTCCTTGTGTTGAGCACCTGCCAGAGGTCCCATGGCTGTCTGTTCATCCAGACCGTTACCCACTCTCACCTCTTTTGATGCCGCAATAAATTTCTCTGTCAATTCACCGGCAATATCGCCCACAGGCGCCAGAATAGCACCTGCCAGACAGCGTTGACCCGTACAGCCATAAAATGAAGTAATTAAAGATGGAATAGCGTCATCAAGGTTAGCATCCGGCATGACAGCCACAACATTTTTTGCACCGCCCAGAGCCTGAACCCGTTTGCCGGTTGCACCACACCGTTCGTATATATATTTAGCTGTCGGGGTAGAGCCCACAAAAGAGATCCCTTTAACGTCCGGGTGATCCAGCAGGCCATTTACCACATCATGAGCACCATTAACCAGGTTTATGACACCTTCGGGAAAACCGACCTCTTCGATAATCTCAAAGATCTTCGCCTGCGTCATGGGAACCTGTTCGGATGGTTTCACGATAAAAGTGTTACCGGTAACAAGCGCATAAGGCATAAACCACCACGCCACCATACCCGGAAAGTTAAAAGGGACAATGGCTGCGAAAACGCCAAGCGGCTGACGATGCCCGTAGCAGTCGATTCCTTTGGCAATATCTTCCAGTGTATAACCGGCCATCAGAGTGGTCACACCCGTGGCATGTTCCACATTCTCAATCATTCTTCGGACTTCGCCCCTTGAATCGTCTATTGCCTTTCCCTGTTCTGTGGTCAGAACCCTTGCAATCTCTTCGAAATTCTCTTCAAAGGCCTCTTTCAAGCGAAACAGATAACGAGCTCTCGTCAGCGGTGGTGTCCTCCGCCATTCAGGGAAGGCGGCCTTGGCGGCCTGAACTGCCATGTCCACATCTTCTTTGACACCGTAAGGGACAGACGCAATTTTTTCACCCTTGGCAGGATTCCATACATCGCCGAAAGTAGTGGTTTTTGAATCCACCCACTCACCGTTAATAAAGTTTTTCATTACTGGAAGTGTCATAAAGCATCCTCCTAAAGTTGTTTAATCTGCGGCTGGTTAAAAACCATAGCAATGGAAATGGGCCCCTCTGGAGGGGGAGTTAGTTTTCTTTTGGAACATCCCTGCTGATACAATACAATACTATACGTAGGGGTACAAAATTAATTGTAGACAAGACAGAAATTATTGTCAATAATTATACCAGATATTTCTACGGATAATATGGATATTTAGACTAAAATGTTCGAATCAAACTAAAATATAAAGTTTCTATCAACGGTTTGCAGCAATATTTCGTTGCTTTTTCAATTCAGATGGACGCCAGGGAAAAGGCAACTGGCCAGACACAATTCCGGATACCAGCTCCAATTATTGTAGGTGACCCTACCACACATTTCAAGGATATTCAGGAGCAACAATGCCAAAGAAAGGCACAACATACAAGAAAAAGAAGATCGATTTGATCGATTGCAAAATGATCGAATTATTGCAGAAGGATGGTCGTATTTCGAATACTGAAATTGCCAAAAAAATTGGTATCTCAGAAGGGACGGTCAGAACCCGTTTAAACCGACTCATTAAAGAGGATTATATCCAGATAGTCGCCGTAAGCAATCCTATGAAACTGGGTTTTGATATTGTCGGAAATATTCGGATTCACATAGACATCAAGACGATGGACAGCTCCATCAAAGAGCTTAAGAAGCTGAAAGAATTGTGGTTTTTGGTTCACACAACCGATGGGACCTGTGTAGATGCAGAGTTTATCGTCAAGTCGATGGACGAACTGAACACGCTTATCTTTAAGAAGATAAATTCTATCGACGGAATCATCCGTGCAGAGACCTCCATTTTCATGAAATACATCAAGCGGAAATACAACTGGGGGACAGCCCTGGAATAACCCGGACTCATCACGTTCAGAAAATAGTGAGGCCGGACTTCTACCCTACCTGGAAAGCCTTTGCTTCAATCGAGTAAAGACCCGGTTCATCAGTATCTGTATTTCATCAATTCCCAACAGCCGCCCGGCAGTCATCAGCAAGACCAGAAACAACGAGCCTGTCAGCAACGCGATCCAGAAACTGCCGGCGAAGGTATTGACGTCCAGATACCCCGTTAACACCCGATGAAACGCCTCCAGGATGAGTCCGATTCCCAGGCTGATCACGATAATTTTCAACAGATAGGACAGCATCCGCATGCTCCCCGGGTTTCCGATGTGGCGATTCCAGAGGGCATAGAGGAGCCCCGCTTGAAAAAGAGCTGAAACGGAAAGCCCCAGCGCGACACCAGCCACTCCCATCCACTTCATACCGACGAAATAGACCGGAATCGTGATCACCACCGCAAGAGTACCAAAAATGGCTGGAAGCAAGGTGTTTTGACTGGCATAATATCCCCGGCTGACAATCGTCTGAGCGGCAAAGCCGACGGTACCGATCAGGACAAACACCAGCACTTCGGATGTCAGGGTTGTCGCTTCAGCGTCGAATCGCCCCCGTTGAAAAAGCAACAGAACCACTTCATGTTTCAGGACTATCAACAGCACTGAGAATGGAATCACCAGAAAGATAAAGCGCAGGGTATCGTCCAACAGGCGGGTCATTTCCAGCACTTTTTTTTCAGCCAACAGGCGGGCCAGAAATGGGTAGGATGCCACGCCGGCTGCTTGCCCGAATATGCCAACCAGAACATACATGATACGCAGGCTGTAATTCAGGCTGGAGACACTGCCCGCCGGGAGATAGGATCCAAAGAGTCGGGAAAACAGTTCTGTGGAAAAGGTCATGGTCAACCCCACCATCAACGGCAGGGTCAGCAGAATGTACTTCTTCAGGTCTGGATGCCTGAATTGAAAGCAGAGCCGAAAACGCATCCCAACCCTTCGGGCTCCCAGCAATTGTATGACAAAATTACCGACGATGGCGCCTCCCAGAACCCCCCACGAAAACCCCTCCATTCCCAGCCAGGGGCTCAGAATCAGCCCACCTGCAATGATACCGACGTTATAGATTAAAGGCGCCAGCGCAGGGATCAGGAATTTTTCCCGGGCAAACTGCACCGCCATCAGGATCCCACCAATGAAGAAGAAAAACTGGGCGGGAATAATAATTCGGGTCATCCTGACGGCGCTGTCATTGAGATGCTGGCTGCTGAAGCCAGCCAGCCCCATTAACTCTGGCGTAAACCACATGGCAACCGCAATCAGAATCAGCAACGCGGAGCCGAAGCAGGTTAATATCAGGGAGAAGACCCGCCAACCCTCTTCTTCTTTATCTTTGGCAAGATAGGCAGAAAATATAGGGATAAAGGTAATGGAGAGAAAACCACTGGCCAGCACGTGGTTCAGAATTTCCGGAATGATGAAGGCGACCTGATAGGCATCAACGGCGTCGCCGGCTCCTCCGACGTATGCGATGACAACCTCTCGAGCCAGGCCGATGACCCGGCTGAGAAAAACCGACACCATCATGATCAGGGCCGCCAGCCCCACTTTACGCTGGATGGTGCTTGAAGCTTCAGACATCTCTGTTTAATATCAGGTTTACCCGGAAACGGAAAAGAACGGACCACCGATAGTCATCAGCAGCCATCCTGTCTGGCCATTGCCCTATTTTCTGAGCATTTCAGCAATCAGAAACGCCAGATCCAGGCTTTGCTGAGCGTTCAACCTGGGATCGCAGGAGGTGGCATAGTTGTGTTGCAGTTGGAGATCCGTTATCTCCTGAGCCCCGCCGACACATTCGGTGACATCCTTACCGGTCAATTCAAAGTGGATACCACCCGGAACGGTTCCTTCAGCCCGATGGATTTCAAAGAAGCTGCGAATCTCGGAAAGAATATCATTGAAATTCCGTGTCTTGAAATTGGACTCTGAGGTGTAGGTGTTGCCGTGCATGGGATCACAGCTCCAAAGCACATGAAACCCTTCCTTCTCAAAATTCCGGATCAGGTTTGGCAGGTGCTTGTCTACCTTGTCCTTGCCAAAGCGGGTGATAATTACCATTCTCCCCCACTCATTGTCCGGATTGAGCACCTGTATGATTCGCTTGATCTCATCCATATCGTGATTGGGACCAATTTTCATACCGATGGGATTGTGCACCCCCCTGAGAAATTCCACATGGGCCCCATCCAGCTGGCGGGTGCGGTCTCCGATCCATACAAGGTGAGCACTACAGTCATACCATTTCCCGGTCAGCGAATCCTGGCGCGTCAAGGACTCTTCATAACCCAGCAACAGCGCCTCATGAGAGGTAAAAAACTGTGCCTCGCTGATTTGGGGAACGGTTTCCGGGTCAAATCCGATAACCTTCATAAAGGTCAGCGCTTTTTCTATCTCGTGAGCAAGTTGTTCGTAGGATTTCCCCTGAGCCGATTGCTTGACAAACTCCTTGTTCCAGGCGTGCACCTTATCCAAAGAAGCATAACCGCCCCGGGTAAAAGCCCTGAGTATATTCAGGCTGGAGGCAGCATGAAAATAGCCGGTCAACAGCCTCTGGCAATCCGGCTCCCGATCCTCTTTTGTAAAACCGGCTGCGTTTACCATATCCCCCCTGAAACTTGGTAGCTCCACCCCATCCTGAATCTCAGTCGGTTTGGATCGCGGTTTGGCGTATTGCCCGGCGATACGGCCCATCTTGATGACCGGTCGCTCTCCGGCGTAGGTCATAATAACCGCCATCTGCAAGATCACTTTCATGGTTTCACGAATGGTCGGGGCAGTACACTCGCTGAACTCCTCGGCACAATCTCCCCCCTGAAGCAAAAAGGCCTCCCCTTTTGCAGCGTCAGCCAGCCTCTTTTTCAGTTTCCTGATCTCGCCGGCAAAAACCACTGGCGGCAGTGCTGTGATCTGCTGCAGGATCGCATCATATTTCTGTTGATCAGGCCATTCAGCCTGTTGCTGTGCTGGAAAGCTTTTCCAAGAGTCTTTACTCCAGTTTTCTCTACTCATTTTTCAGTTGCTCTGTTTGATGGGGGATGAGGGTCTAATGGGCCAGAATTTAATTGCCACGCCAGGTGCAATTTGCCGTTTCTTCAGGCTTTTATCATCGATACTTAAGCTTACATTGAAAACTCAAAGCTGGTCATCACGCCAAC
>JAOZRE010000234.1 GCA_029940215.1 bacterium
TTTAGATCAAGAATGATTTTTTCATAATCCAGGAGCATGATATCACTCTCTTCCGTCGGGCGAACGATCCCGATTACATAATCCCCACCCAATTTCCCCAACAGGTTTTTGGCATCGAAAACCTTTTTCCATAAGATGGTATGGACATATTTCACCTGTTCGATCAGAAAACCGTTGGTCTGCCCAAAAAACTCCGTCACCAGGATTCGTCCCCGCAATGGCCCTGTTGTTTCTTCTGCTGTATTCAACCGCAGGTAACAAGCCATATCAATCACAGTAATCAGTTCATTCTGGTTGTCCATAATTCCCCTGACCGAGGGGTGGGAGTTGGGTATACGCTCCAGTTTTTCCGGTGCGTCCAGCACTCTGCTGGTTTTAAGAATATTAATGCCAAAGCTGATGCCACCAGACAGGTATTCCAGTATTTTCAGCTCGTTCGTCCCTGATTCAAGATACGCACCTTGCTCCGCTTGATTTGACATTTATTTTTCAGCTCCCATTAACGGCTTTAATTATTTCGTCACCGATGTCCCAGATAGGTGCCACAATCTCAGCCCCTCCCAGTTCAATGGCTTTTTGAGGCATCCCAAAGACAATGGCCGACTCTTCACTTTCGGCGATGGTCACACCCCCCGCTTCCCTTATTTTCAGCATGCTTTCCGCACCGTCACTGCCCATACCGGTCATAAGGACCCCAATGGTTTTATCCCCGTAGACCGCCAGCACCGACTCCATCATCACATCCACCGAGGGAATGAATTGACTTTCCGGTCTGTTGGCACAACGGATCAGTATCTCTCCACTGCTATTTTTATGCAGCTTCAAGTGTCTGCCGCCCTGGGCAAGGTACCCCATTCCAGGCTCCACTTTCATGCCGGGCTGTGCCTCCACAAACGGAATCGTCAGCCTTTTGTTTAACCGTTCAGCATAAGAGGCGGTGAATCCAGGAGGCATGTGCTGCACCATAAAAACGGAAGCGTTTAGATTTGCCGGCAGGGCGGAAAGCGCTTGAAAAATCATTTTGGGCCCGCCGGTGGAAATGCCAATGGCCACCGCTGAATGACTCATTCGTGATGTTCTTCTCGATCGTTGCAAGGCCTTTGAGTGCACCTTTTTTCTTTCTCGTCCAGAGGCTTTAAATGCGGGCTTTTTCAACCCGGATCTGGCAGCGGTCCTGAGTTTAAGCACGAGTTCCCTGGCGACTGTTTCCATGTCCAGGGTCACTGTTCCCCCTGGCTTGGCTACAAAATCAAATGCGCCCAGCTCCAGGCACTCGAATGTGGTCAACGCACCCTCCTGAGTCAGAGAGGAGACCATAACGACCGGGCAGATCTTCTCTTCCATGACAATCTGCAAAGCCGTAATACCGTCCAGCCCGGGCATATTAATATCCATGGAAATAACGTCAGGGTGCAATTCCCGGGCTTTATCAACCGCATCGTCACCGTCCCGCGCGGTATCGACGACATAAAGAAAACGATCTTCCTCAATGATCCGCTTCAGGGTCCTTCTCATCAGGGCGGAATCGTCCACTATCAACACTCCGTATTTCATGTCAAAACTACGCCTCCTCAGCTTTTTTCAGTTTTATCTTAGCCGGTTTTTTTTTCGGTTTTGCGTCGCCAATGGTTTTCAGCTTTTCCTGCTCACTCTGGTTTAAAATCCGATCAACGTTCAGCAGAACCAGCATGCGCTTTCCCTGGTCCAGCTTGCCGATACCGTCGATGAACTCATTGACCTTGTCGGCTGAGACCACATCCGGCGGCGGTTCAATCTCGGATTTGAGAATACGCCGGACTTCATGGACCTGATCCACGATCAGCCCGGTTTTTTTACCCTGGAGGTCGATTATGATCACCCGGGTGGCTTCATCCGCCTCTTTCAGCTCCATTCCAAACCGGTTTCTCAAATCGATCACGGGCACCACCGTCCCCCTCAGATTGGTAACACCGGCCACGAACTCTGGTGTCCTGGGAACCTTGGTAATCTCTTCCAGGCGATTGATTTCCTGAATTTGCATGATCGGAATACCAAATTCCTCCTTGTCCAGGCGAAACGTGACCAGCTGTTCCTCTTCCAAAGCCTGTTGTTTCAGAGAACGGGTTTCATCTCCCTCCTGGGCGGACTCTTTTTCATTGTTACTGGTTTCGGAAATCTCACCCAGTTCTTCGACATCCACCAGATTCTGGTTGTCAAGCAGCATAATCAACCGTTTCCCTTGGTCCAGTTTGGCCACGCCCTTAATCTGCATTTTTTCGGTATCTTCGGAGACATTTGGCGGCAGATCGATCAGCTCTTTGGAAAAACGCATCACCTCGTTGACTGAATCGACCACCAGTCCGATGGTAATTCCACCCGCTTCGGTTACCACCACCCGCTGCTCGTCGTTGTTTTTTGTCTCTTCCACAGCCTGGTCCAACAGCTCCTTAACCCTATTGACAGGGGTTAAAAGTTTAGCTGGGGCCTGTGTTTTCAGTTCTGTGAACGGCAGGCTCGCCATTTGCTGCCGGGCCGAATCGACATTTTTTGCAAGATTGATTGTTTTTTCCAGGATATCCTTCACCCTTTCCAGGTCGGATGAAAAGGAGATGTCGGTATCTTCTACCGCATACGGCTGGATTTCAATCGTAACATCTTCTTCTTGTTCCTCCTGCAGGAGCTCTTTAAGATCTGCTTCCCACCCATCGGACGCTTTTTTTATTTCGAGAATTTGCTCGACAATTGCATTTCTCTCATTTTCCACCAGTGTCTGCTTAAACATGCGCCTGAGGTCAATCAACGGCATCAATCTATTGCGCAGGGAAATCAGTCCTTCCACATAATCAGGGGCCTGGGGAACCTTGATCAGTTCCGGTACCCGGATTATTTCCTTGACCTGTTGAATATCCAGCCCGTACTCCTCTCCCACCAGGGAAAAGGTCACAAATTGTTCCTCATCGATCGTTTTATCGGTCTCAGACTTTTTTTTCTCCTTGGAAACCGATACGTTTTCTGACTTACTGTTTGTATCCAGTTCCACCTCGCAGACCTTGTTTGGATTCAGCAGCATCACCAGACGTTTTCCACTGTCCAGTTTGACAACTCCCTCCAGAAAAGCTGCGTCCACACCGCCGGAGACAACTTCCGGGGGGGGGTCGATCTTTTCATTTTCTACCCGCAAAACTTCACTGACCGCATCCACGACCATGCCGATGTTTTTCCCTTCAATATCCACCACCACCACCCGGGTACGGTCGGTCGCTTCCGCTTCTTCCATGGAAAAACGCAGACGGGTATTGATGACCGGCAGTACATTACCGCGCAGATTGGAAATTCCGTTCACATATGAAGGGGCACGGGGAATGCGGGTGATGCCTGGCATGCGGACGATTTCCTGGACCGACATAATACTCAGCCCGAATTCCTGCTCGGCCAGCTTAAAGGTGACCAGTTCCCTCTCCTGTTGGTCCGTGGCTACAGCTGATTGTAAAGCCATAATCCTCCTATGACAGATTGATTGTTAGTCTTCTCATTGTTGAGATCTGATAATGAATGGGTTTAAGCTAAATTCTGCATTTCATCCGCCTGGGACGCAACATCTTCAACCGCTTCGGCAATCTGCTGCATGGCCGTCTTACCCTCTTCACCGCTTTGCGCAGCTTCCTCAGTGTTGATGGCTGCTTCTTCCGCCATTTTCTTGATTTCAGCCACTGCTTTGTTGACCTGTTCCAGAGCGACCAAGGAGGATTCTGTGCCATCGGAAACCGTTTTGACATCAACTGAAACCTTTACCATTTCTTCTTCTATCACATTGAGACTATCAGCTGATTTCTGTGCACTTGCCGCCTCCTGCCGGGCTGTTATGCTTGTCCCATCAATATCAGCAGCTACCGATGTGATCTGTTGTTGAATATTCCGCACCATGTCCTTGATTTTATCGGCGTTTTCGGCTGATTCATTGGCCAGGGTCCTGATGTCCCCTGCTACCACGGAAAATCCTCTACCGAATTCACCGGCTCGGGCGGCTTCGATAGAACCGTTGACAGCCAGCATATTTGTCTGAATGGTCACATTTACGATAGCGTCCACGATTTTATCGATCTGCCGGGTTCGCTCACCCAGTTGCTGAATCTGACTAGATGCGTCCAGCGCATCATCGGCTGATTTGCCGATATTGCTGATCATATTGTCCACATTGATCTTATTTTTCTCGAACAGTTCCTGAGCCGCACTCACTTTTTCTAAAGATGCTGTAGCGCGCTCTTTCATTCCGTTAGTGGCTTTTTCAAGAGTGGCACCCAACTCTTCTGATGTCTCGACAACTTTCTGCTGTTCCTGGGCGCCACTGGAGATTTGATCGATAGCGGACATGATCTGGCTGGAGGCGGAATTGGCCTCTTCTACATTGGAGGAGAGTTGTTCCGCGGTGGCAGCCACCTCTTCGGCTGATTTTTGGGCGTTGGTGGAGTGTTTTAATTCGTCCGCCATATCAGACAGTTCTGTGGATGCGATATTCATCTCTGCGAAAGCCTTGTTCTGTTCCAACACTGCTTTACTGGCCTCTTCACAAGCAGCGGCAGATTGTGCAGCCGCTTCCGCGATCTGTTGTGCTCCGGTTAAAAACTCTTCGCTTCCTTCCTCTGCGGACTGAGCATCATTATTAATCTCAGTTATTCCATTTTGGACCTCAAGAATATCTTTTTGGATCTGTCCCAGATCCTGGGTAATGGTTTTGGCTTTCCCCACCTCTTCACGGGTTTTGGCTCCCAGATCTTCGACCTGCTTGGCCACCACTTTCACCTGTTCCTGGATTTCATCGACGACATTGCTGATATCCCGCGCACTCTGTTCACTGGTTTCCGAGAGGTTTCGCACCTCATCTGCCACGACCGCGAATCCACGGCCGTGTTCGCCTGCCCGGGCTGCTTCAATGGCGGCATTGAGCGCCAGCAGGTTGGTCTGATCGGCAATGCGGACGACCGTTGCCACAATTTCACCAATAGCAGCCGATTGTTCTTCCAATGCCACAATCAGTTTGGCAGACTCCATGTTTTTTTCAGCTGCCGCATCCACACCGACGATCAGATTGTTAACATCTATCACCGCCGATTGAATCAGGGTCTGCATGGTGTTAGATCGCTCCAGTAATTCCCCGGCTTTTTGATTGGCCTCCACTGATGCCTCTTTGATCTGGGTAATTGCTGCCCGGGACTCATCCGATGCTGCCAGAGTCTGTTCAGCTTTTACAGCGATGCTTTCCATGACAGCCCCTAACTGGCTGGACGCCTCTGAGGCTTCAGTCATAGCAGAAGCAAGCTGTGAGGAAGCCGTGGCCATACGTTCAGCCAGTGCCTGCTGCCTGGCTAGTGTGCGCGCCCTGGCTTTCTCCTGGGCCCTTTTTTTGGTCTCTTCACGTTTTCTTGCAATATCTTCAGCATCGTCCACTTTTTCTGCCTTAACGGCTATATCGCCTTTGGGCGGCTTCGCTAATTTCTTGGCCATGATTTATCCTCTGAAATTTCATTTCAAAAAGAGTTGGCTTTTCTAAAATAGACAATCCAACTGAAAAAAGTACTTTCTGGTAAATATGAGACAACACATCCCATGATCCCCTTTAAAAGAGCGATATGATAACCATTATCCTTTTTATGTCTAGGGACCAGGACAATGGAACATTCAAACAATTGTTAATTCCGTTCCTCTTCTCTCAGTAGATTCCGGAGCGTTACTGACAATATTATCCGTAATGATAATTTCCTCGGTTTCGCCACTGTCCAGATCGACAGCACTGACGTTTAAGAGTCCGTGTTTATCTATCGAAAATGTCACATCGATATTGGGGTCACCCGCCGGAAGGGGCTGAACATTTTTCAAATGAAAATCCCCAAGAGAGACGACGCCTTCATCCCCTTCTCTTTCGCCATTTTGCAACACATGAATCGTCACTTCGGTCTGCTTTTCTTCGGTGGTACTGAAAAGTTTTGTTTTTTCACAGGGGTAGGGTGTCCCGGATGGAATCAGTTTGATAAACTCCTTTTTATGGTTCTCAACTCCCAGGTTATGGGAGGTAACATCCAAAAACTCCATATCTGTGATATCACCCGCTAGAATTCCGGCTAAAACGCCGGCCCCCAAAGCGACCACTTCGTCAGGATTAAGATCTCTTTTAAAAACAACTTCCTCCGGTAAAAGCCCGCGAATGGTTTTCTCCACCAAAGGCACTCTGGTGGCCCCTCCAACCAGAATGACACTCTGCACCCACTCTTTAGGCAGGCCGGAACTGACGAAGGTGTCATTGATCAATCCCTGCAAGGTCTGTATTTGATCTTTGATCAAATATTCGAATTTCTCCCTCGTGACTGATTCATTGAGATGGAGGGGCCCTTTTTCGGTAACGCTGATATAAGGGATCGTAATTTTGGTTTCAGTAACGGTTGAAAGATCGATCTTTAATTTCTCACATTGGATCAATAGTTGCTGGTGCCCGATGGGATCCGCAAGCAGATCCACACCACAGGCCTCTTTGAATCCGTCGGCCAGCCATTGCACCAGGATCCGGTCGAAATCGACGCCGCCCAATTGGGTTGAACCACCGACCCCTTTGACCCTGAACAAGTTGTCTTTGTACTCTAAGAGTGTTATATCCAAGGTGCCACCGCCCAAATCTACTACCATCAGGTTGCCTTCGCCCCCCCGGGCAGATCCATAGGCCAGCGCTGCCGCCGTGGGTTCATTCAGCAGTTTTAAAACAGTCAGCCCGGCCAGCTCTCCAGCGCGTTTCGTTGCCAGGCGCTGATTATCATTGAAAAACGCAGGCACCGTTATCACAGCCTGCTTGACCTCATGGCCCAAAAAAGCCTCTGCGTCCTGTTTTAGTTTTCTGAGAATTATCCCGGACAACTCAACTGCTGTAAATTGACGTTCCCCGAGTTTAAACATCTCACTGGTTCCCATCTGGCGTTTAATGGTGGCAGCCGTCATTTCCCAGTTCACCACAGTCTGGTTACGGGCCAGTTCCCCCACCAGAATCTCATTTTTATTCTTTAAGGAGACCACCGAAGGGGTCATCCGTAACCCCCTTCGATTAATGATCAATTTTGGGTTGGTTTCTTGATAAACCGAAACCAGTGAGTTGGTGGTTCCCAAATCGATCCCCAGTATCACGTCAGAATCTTTATCTTTGTTACTCATCCCCATTTCACTCCATTTTTTACCTTGGATTTACGACTTAACAACCTGAATTCGCATTTAACAGTTTCAGGTTTTCCTTCACCAGATCGTTTTCAGGATCAAGCTTCAATATTTTTTCAAATACGTCTCTTGATTTCTCTTCCATTTCTGCTTCATACAGAATGATGGCCGAGTTGTTCAGAATTGCCAGCGCTCTTTTCCGCCAGTCATCAAAAATCTCATTCTGGTTCGTCACCGAAGAACCGGCAGAAATATTGTCTGCTGTTTTCGTTTGACTGAGCTCTCGTTGTAATTGTTTAACTTTTTTTTCCACGCTTTGGGATTCTTTTTT
>JAOZRE010000235.1 GCA_029940215.1 bacterium
TTTGTGTCAGTACAAATAAGCTTTTCAATCTGGTCAAAGAGTTCTGGGATAGTCGAATTTTGATCAATGCTACTCCACAGAACTGGGTGTTCTTAACAAGTGGAAACTCAAAGGTAAAGCTACCTGGTATCAGTCCTGATCATTTTCCTGTTATTGAATTTAAAGAGTTAAGTAAATCAATTAATATACCAGGGGCTTTTCTGAGATCTGCCATCGATCTAACCTATATCGGCATCGGAGAAAATGAATCGAGAAAAAGCCTCATGGGACTTAATTTGGAGATTATTGGCTCAGATAAGATTCATTGGACAGGCGCAGATGCTTATAGAATTTGTCAATATCAAAGTAGCCTGCCTATTCCTATCGAGGAAAAAGGTAATATAATTATCCCTAAGAAAAGTCTGACCGAAATAAAAAGGATTATTGATTTTAGCGATGACAATGTATCTATTTCTTTTGATGATAATACATTTCAAATTATGACAGACCAGGTAAAATTTAAGACAAGCTTGATAGAAGCTGAATATCCTAATCTAAACAGTCTTATCAATACCCCGGTTCTGAATCCGATAAACTTGTCGAAAACAGATATTATTAATGCAGTCAGGATACTGAATACGGTTACCGATAGTGACAGTAATTCCATTATGAAAATCACCATCCAATCTGGAAAAATGGTTCTTGAAAGTCAGAAAATGGAATTTGGAGAGGGAAATGATGAAATTACCTGTGATTATAGTGGTGAAGATATAAGTATCGGACTTAATATTCGGTTTTTTCTTGATGCATTACAGATATTTGAGTCATCAGACGATGAGTTGATCCATCTCAGTATATCAGGACGGGAAGCGCCAGTGACCCTTTACTGTGATGAGTGGCCAAACTTCAAAACCATTCTTATGCCTGTCAGAATCCAATGGTGATTCATTCCCTCAACCTGGTGGACTTCAGAAACTATAAAAACATTGATGTTGAGTTCAATTCCGGGATCAACTTTATCTACGGTTTGAATGGTCAAGGTAAAACAAATTTGATAGAATCATTGTACTTGATCACTCACCTGAAGTCGTTTCGTACATCAAAAATAGGCGACTTAAATTCTTTCTCAAAAAAGGGTTCAACGGTTCAAACCGGTCTTTCGAAACAAAATGTCCGCCACGATATCAGAATTACGCTTCATGAAAACCAGAAGAAAGTTTTGCACAATCGAAAGATTGTCAATTATTCATCTGAGTACATCAAAAATTTCTTATCCCTGCTGTTTTCACCTGATCAGTTGGTAGCATTTAAAGAATTTCCCCTTGAAAGAAGAAATTTCATAGACAGAATTCTGTTTCTGACAGATGAAAAATATTTTCAAAAAATAAAAGAATTCAATCGAATAAAAAAACAGAAAAATGTCGTGCTTCGAGGTGGTCATCGTAAAGATCTTTTTGTCTGGAATAAACTTTTAGCAGCAATCATCCCAGATATTGTCAAAGTAAGAGAAGAGATTGTTGAAAAAATAAATACCCTGTTACCAGACATATTTACTGCTCTAACTGGAAGAAAAGATTGTCTGCAGTTCTCCTATGGAAACGATCTGAAGAACAAGACTGAACCACTGCCTGAATCAATATTAGCTTTTTTGCTGACAAAAGTGGATAAGGAGATCGGGAATGGTCATTGTCTATTCGGGCCCCACAAGGATAACTACTGGATGACATTGGACGGCAGGAAGGATCGTCAGACATTTTCACAGGGAGAATATCGCATTGCTTACCTGTCACTGCAATTGGCGATGAATAAGGTTGTTACCACTGTGCTGGGTTTTAAGCCGATACTGCTGTTGGATGATATCTTTTCAGAGTTGGATGAGAAGGTGAGTGAAAAGACAGTCAGTCATATTGTAGAGAGAGAGAACCAGGTATTTGTGACATCTACAGGTATCCCGGAGAAGTTTTTGGATGTGGGAACTGGAATTTGTGTGAGTAATGGTAGTTTAAGCATTATGTGACTAGAGTGGGTTGAACGAGTAAGAAAATACACGTTGTCTCAATACTGATTCCTGAATTGGAATCGTCCTAATTAGAGGGGTTAAAGAAATGGCTTCTAAAGTAGATTCGTATAGCGCAAATGATATTGAGCAACTGGAAGGTCTGGAAGCTGTACGACTGAGACCAGGAATGTATATTGGTGGTGTTGATTCGCCAGCACTGCACCATCTTGTATTTGAAATTGTTGATAATAGTATCGACGAGGTCATGGGAGGATACTGCGACGAGATTCAGATTACCATTCTCGTTGATAATTCAATTAAAATAAAGGATAACGGGCGTGGTATTCCGGTTGGGATACATGAGAAATCAAACATGCCGGCAGCCCAACTGGTAATGACCTCACTGCATGCCGGTGGAAAATTTGACCAGAAATCCTATAAGTTTTCCGGTGGGCTCAACGGTGTGGGAGCATCTGTTGTTAATGCCCTGAGCGACGAATTGGAGATGCAGATATGTAGAAATGGAAATATCTATAATCAAACATACTCAAAAGGGGAACCCACTTCTGATTTTAATATAACCGGCCAGACGGATTTGACCGGAACGACAACCATTTTTCATCCGGACCCGACAATTTTTGATGATGTTACTTTTAACTACGACATCCTATCACATCGACTTCGCGAACTGGCCTTTCTCAATCCGGGATTGGCAATTGTATTAAAAGATAGACGGTTCGATAAAAAACGCACCTTCAACTATGAAGGAGGGATTGTTACCTTTATTGAACACCTGAATAAAAATCGTACATGCGTGTTGCCGAGCCCTTTGTTTGTTAAGAATGAAATGGATGGGGTGTACGTTGAAATCTGTTTTCAATATAACGATTCCTATAACTGCCAAATTCACACATTTGTTAATAATATAAACACAATAGATGGTGGTACGCATGAACAGGGATTCAGGGGTGCCCTTTTAAAGGGAATCAACAAATATGGACTTGAGAACAAGCTTTTTAAGAGTCAGGAAGATAAAATCAGTCAAGATGATGTCAGGGAAGGGTTGACAGCAATTGTCAGTGTTAAGATTGCAGGACCCCAATTTGAATCGCAGAAGAAGATTAAGCTGACAAATGCAAATGTGAGGGGGATTGTAGACAAAATTCTTATGGATGCTCTTTCAACCTATTTGGAAGAAAACCCACAGATCTCGAAAAAGATTATCGAAAAATCACTGGACGCCCAGAGGGCTAGGGTTGCAGCCAAGAAAGCAAGGGAACTGACTCGTCGAAAAAGCGTCCTGGAGTTCAGCTCTCTGCCTGGTAAGCTAGCCGATTGTCAGGAAAAGGATCCGGCCTTAAGCGAGATATTTCTAGTCGAGGGAGATTCAGCTGGTGGTTCGGCAAAACAGGGAAGAGAGCGTAAAAGCCAGGCTATTCTGCCACTGAAGGGTAAGATTCTGAATGTCGAGAAGGCTCGATTTGATAAAATGCTGAACAGTGATGAGATTAAAATTCTGGTCACAGCATTGGGTGCTGGTATTGGTGAGCAAGATTTTAATATAGAAAAGATCCGTTATCATAAGATCGTAATTATGACGGATGCTGACGTCGATGGCAGCCATATTCTGACGCTGATCCTGACCTTTTTCTTTCGACAGATGCCGGAGGTTATTGAAAGGGGATATCTCTACATTGCTCAGCCCCCGCTTTTTAAAATAAAGAAAGGGAAAACAGAAGAGTACATTCAGGATGAAAAGGGATTGGTTAATCGACTTTTTGATTTTTCAATCAGCAAATATCACATGGTAAATGAAAAAGAGACATCCCTGAAGGAATTTGCTGATGCTGTTGTCAGATTGAACAGCCTGCTCGAACATTTGACTTACAATTCGACTCTGAGGGTGCTGTACAATCTCCTGTTTAAATACAAGGTTAAACTGGAAAGTATCGATATTAACATCATTTACAAAGAGCTTGAAAAAATTGCCAAGGAGATGCCGGAAGAGAAATTGAATGTAAACCTTGATTATAACAGCCAGGAGCTTGAGATCTTTCTGGAGGACAAGATTTTTCGACTTCCAGAATCAGTGTTGAAGATAATTGATATCCATAATTATAATAAGCTATTGGCTCGCTTTGAAGCTCTGGAGAGTTTAAAGAGTAATGGAAGCTTCCGGATACAGGATGATGAGAATAACGAGCACGCCTTTCTGAATGCTTCTGAAGTAGTTGAATTTCTTCAGGATGATGGCCGGAAGGGTACCTATGTTCAACGATATAAGGGATTGGGAGAGATGAATCCGGAGCAGTTGTGGGAGACAACAATGGATCCCACGCAGCGGACAATGCTCCAGGTCAGTGTTGAGGATGCGATTCACGCGGACGAGGTATTTACGATCTTGATGGGAGATCAGGTAGATGTGAGAAAGGAATTTATTGTAAAGAATGCGTTAAAAGTCAGAAATCTGGATCTTTAGGTCTTCTATTCGATTATCTTCGGTACCTTGAAAAACTTGTTATCAACGTAGTCGGAAAACTGGTCAGGCTGAACGGTTGATTTTTCTTTTTGATCAGTTCTATAAATCTGTTGGAGCGATTCATCCTTCTCTTTCATGTCGGAGGTGATTTCGACCTCGGAAATCGCGCCAACATAATCCATGATGGCGTTGAACTTATCCTTGAAATAGATCTCTTCACTCTCCTGAAGTTTCAGTCGAGCCAGTTTTGCCACCTTTTTAACATCAATCTCTTCACTCATTTTTTCTGTCCTTTTTTATCGGTTCTTGTCTTTGTTCTCGATTACTCTTCCGGTTGCAGAGCATCGAATAACACATCTAAAGATAAGCTGATACCTTCTCCCTGAAGTTTCCATTATACCTTGGACCAGTTTGACCCACGATTGTGGCAGCGCAATAAGAGGCAAGGGTTCCCGCTTTGAAGGCGTCATATCCCTGAGTGATTCCATAAAGATATCCTGCGGCGAAGCTGTCTCCTGCACCGGTTGTGTCGATGGCTGTTGCCTCAAACGCATCGATATTGACAACGCTGTCCTCCGATTTGATCATTGATCCTTTTTTCCCCAAGGTAAGAACGATGTGATCAACACTCTTAGAGATTTGATCTATCTGTTTGATCGGATCGCTTTCACCGGTCATAAAATTGGCTTCTTGATCATTGCAAAACAGGATATCCACATAGTCGTCCATCAGTCGCTGAAACGCTTTCTTATGGCGCTCGACGCAAAAGGAGTCGGAAAGCGTCAAAGCGATTTTGGTGGTACCTGATTTAGCGTATTCCAGGGCGGCGATGACCGCTTCCTGCTGGACAGGTGTATCCCACAAGTAACCCTCAACGTAGAGATATCGCGCACTTTGGATACCCTCTCTGGAGATATCCTCTTTTGCAAAAGACTGGCACATCCCTAAATTGGTGTTCATGGTTCGTTCAGCATCTGGATTAACTAGAATAATCGTACTCCCGGTCATTCCCTCCTGTTTTGCCAGATATGATATAACACCGTTTTCTACCAGCTGCTTTTCATAGTCTTCTCCCAGGTCGTCAATACCGAGTTTTCCACCATAGGCTGTCTTTCCACCGAGTTGAGCTGTCATTACCATAGTATTGGCACAGGATCCACCAAGGGTAGTGGTAACAGGGTAGTTGGCGGCCTTTGCCAAAATCGATTTTTGTCGCTCTGTATCGACCAAATTCATGCTGCCTTTTGTCAATTGCAGATTGGTCATAAAGTCATCTTCAACATGAAGGATGATGTCTATCAGGGGATTTCCTAGGCCGAACACGTCATATGTTGTGGAGTTCATTTGATGTTTTCCTTAATGCTGATTGTCTTTTCTACGTTTTCGTTCATAGTTGATTCAAATTCGATCTTTACCTGTTCCAGTTCTGCTTTTGTTAGGTTCTCCGATACCCGGTAGGGACTACCGATTCTGATGACAACTGTCGAGAACGGTTTAGGGAGCTTATGCTTGTCCCAGCTTTTCTCAAAAACCCATTGTCTGGTAGCTTCAACATGAATGGGTATCAGCGGGACACCGGTTTTCTGGGCGATGTAGATGATACCATCCTGAAGTTTATACCGGGGGCCTCTGGGTCCATCAGGAGTGATTGCCCCGTTTTGGCCGGACCTGATCTGTTTGATCATTGTCAGCATCGCTTTAATCCCGTTTCTGGAAGATGAACCGGCAATGGTCTGGTTACCCATTAATTCAAGGACCCGTGCGGCAATGCGACCATCAGAACTTGCACTGACGAGAGAAACCAGGTTTTGATTTTTTAAAAAAAGCGCATCCATCAGGATATTATTGTGCCAGCTGGCGTAGATCCAGTTTTGTTGACTGGATTTTAAGCTGTCCAGATTTTCCAGTCCAATCCACACTTTTTTGTAGGTTATTCCCAGAAATAGGATCAATATCCGTATGATCCTGGGAACAAGGAACAAAAACAACTGCTTTCTGAATGGGTCTTCTTTGGAAGGCATTACACAATATATTTATGTTGTTTCAAATCGATTGGTGTGCGGTCGTTGGTCCCAGAAGAGTTTGGTCACCGACAGTCTGGGTAGATCTCATCAATGACCCAATGCAAAAATTATGTTTCCTGGAGATCTGAATGGTTAGAACAGGAGGTCCAGTTTCAATAGTCTTGTTTTCAGCTCATCAATGACCTTCTTTTCCTCTTCGTATCCGTTAGCGTTGAATGTGACTGAAAACCGCAGGAAAGGACCGGCATCATCCCATGGAACCGTAGAGATCTGAGCTTCCTTTATCAGGTATGTGGAAGCCTCTTCTGCTTTTTCAAAGGTTATCCCGGATTTTGTTCCTTTTGGTGCTGGAACGTAGCAGTAGAATGTACCTTTGGGTTTTTCAGCCTTGAAGCCGATTTCATTTAGCGCATCAATCAATAGATCAAACCGACGTGAGTAGCGCTCACAGGTTTCATCGGTAATGTTTAAATGATTCAGAGCATGAATACCTGCCTTTTGAATTGCCCTGAATTGTCCGGAGTCTGTATTGTCTTTGACTGTTGCATATGCGCTGACGATCTTTTCATTCCCAGCGACAAATGCAAGTCGCCATCCGGTCATATTGAAGGCTTTTGACATCGAGTGAACTTCAATCCCCACATCCCGTGCGCCATCTACAGATAGAAAACTCAGTGGTTTGTAACCATCAAATGTAACAGCAGCATAGGCCGCATCATGAATGACGGCAATTTGATTTTGCTTGGCAAACTCGACTACTGAGCTGAAAAATGATTTGGTGGCGACCTGACCTGTCGGATTGTTAGGGTAGTTGATATAAAGGATTTTTGCTCGACGACGGATATCTTCTGGAATGGTCGAAAAATCAGGGAAAAAGCTGTTTGCTGCCGTCAGTGGCAGGTTGTACACATCACCGCCCAGATATCTTGTATAGGTCGAAGTAACACCATATCCCGGTGTTGTTGCCAATGTAATGTCGT
>JAOZRE010000236.1 GCA_029940215.1 bacterium
CATTGAAAATGAAACGAAAGCACTATCCTTCAGCCATTGGTCTCGCTACGTAGCAACACAAAGATCTTGGAAAATATCTGAAGTACAAGCCTATCGACAATTTCAGTTTTTTAGGTTATTTCTTTAGCATGTTCTACGCTTGAAAAAGAAACCATGACTGAGGGATATTATGGAACTTGCCGTCGTCTTTGCTGAAATCGCCTGTGATGGCCAGGCCTGTGAAAGAGCCGGGAGGATTGTCACCCAGAACCTGATCCGGGATGCCATGACGCTTTTGACGGAAACTGTCAATGAGTATACAGGGAAGCCGGTCAAAACGACTGAA
Source organism: bacterium (assembly GCA_029940215.1). Classification (GTDB taxonomy): domain Bacteria; phylum SAR324; class SAR324; order XYD2-FULL-50-16; family XYD2-FULL-50-16; genus JAHJRI01. The sequence continues at coordinate 326 of JAOZRE010000236.1, forward strand.
AACCAGATGCTGTGCATTTTTCCCAATCCCAAAAAAGCGGTTCAGGCTGCCTGCCGGATGCAACAGGCGATCTACCAGAAGGACACCTTCACCAGATTGGGGATGGCCCTGAAAATCGGATCCCATTTTGGGGAGGGGACACTGAGCAAGGACAATGTCACCGGTGAGGTCCTGCTGGTTGCCAAAAAGCTGAGGGACGCTGCCAAGTCAGGCCAGATCATTATTACAAGGGATATACAGACAGAAATCCCGATTGCATTAGGGCTGGAGTTGAAGAGTAGCGGACAACTGAGGGCGAAGAGCAGTCTGAAAAAAATAGATCTTTTCGAGGTCTTGTGGAATATGGATGAGGAAGAGCACACCATCGTCAGTCGCAGCGCTGTCAAGAGGACACCTTCCGGCGAGGACACGCTTGTTCTCGAGTACCTGGGAAAGGACTATATCATTGAATCAGGCCGCAAGTCCTATCTGATGGGAAGGGGTAACCAGAACGACCTGATCATCGACGAGCCATGCGTCTCCCGCGGGCATGCCATCATCAAGCAGGCCGGTGGAAAGTACAAGCTGATCGACCAGAGCACCAACGGCACTTACGTCAGCACCAAGAAAAGCGGGGAGTTCTGCCTGCACCAGACTGAATTCGTGCTGGATGACAGTGGTATCATCTCCCTGGGAACCAAAATCGAACCGGGCTATCCCTTCCTGATTCACTACCGGATGGAAGGGGAATAGATATCTACAGCAACACGCCCGGTGTTGATGTGGTATCCAGCCTGCCGTCCTCAACAACCAGCTTCCCGTTGATAAAAACCCTCTCGATGCCGGTGGGGGTCTCGCTGGTTTTGGTATCCGTATTATTATCCCTCACATTGTTCCAGTCGAACACCATAATATCCGCCGCCTTCCCATTGGCAAGAACGCCCCTGTCCTTGATATTGAACCGATCAGCCGAGGCGCCCGTCATCTTATGGACCACCTCTTCCAATGACAGCAGTTTAAAATCTCTTGCATACTGAAGAATTCGCGGAAAGTTGCCAAAGGCCGCCGGATTCTGGGTGCCATACATCAGGACCGTGGCATCTGTCTGAAACAGCGAAGGCGGGTGCTTAATCATGGCCTTGACCTGCTCCAGGTTACTGTAGCGGTGGTTCAGGACAGCGGCTTTTCCCTTGCTCTTCTGTACGAAATCAATAAAGTTCTCGAACTCTCCCAGACCCCTCTTCTCCGCGATTTCTTTCAGGAACATGCCATTGTACTGCTCCAAATCCGGGTGATTGGCCTTGGTGATCTGGATATCTTCGTAGCCAAAGCCAAGCAGGCTTTTGATCAGTGTCAGCTCAGCTCTCAGCTTGAGCAGGGAGGTCCGGCTTTCGAACACGTCGGGAATGGCGGCCAGGAACCACTCGGGCAGCACGACGTTGATGATGGAGACGCCACAGTGATAGGCGTAGGTATCAAATTTAATATCCAGCCCTTCCCCGATCGCCTGATCGATCATGGTGAAGGCTTTTTCATACGACTTCCAGGTTCGTTCTCCCACAAAAATCAGGTGTGACAGCTGCATTTTCACACCAGTCTCCCGCGTCAGTTTCAGCATGTCCTCGATGGCCAGCAGGTTGTGCGGGGTACCGAATAACTCCAGGGGATAGGTCCCGGACAGGGACGAGTACGCCTTCATGTGAACCGTGATGATCTTGTCCTTGCGTTTGACCAGTTCCGCCACCTGTTTCATCTCCTCCAGGGTGGCGAAAACGCCCGGCTCATACTGCAAGCCGAATGAAATCCCGGTGGCACCCTGATCAAGCGCCTCTTCCAGGAGATAGAGCTGCTCCTTCATCCTGTCACCCTTCATGGGTGTTGCGTCATAACCCTGTACGGAGGCCCGTGTGGTTCCGTAACCGGCCAGGTTCAGCAGGTTGTGCGTGATTCCCTGCTGTTTCATGGTATCATTGTACTCCGCCATGGTGTCCCATTTCAGGTCATACAATCCCTTGACCCTTCTTTCCAGTATCGACCGGTGGGGGCTGTTTTTCTTGAACCCGGCCACACCAAAGCCACAGTTCCCGCCGATAAAGGTGGTAACGCCCTGTTGTGTAAACGGGGTTTTTAATTCCGAGCGACCCTCTATAGGCAGTACCCAGTCCATGTGGGAATGCATGTCAATTACACCGGGTGCAATCACCTTTCCGCTGCAGTCAATGGTACTCCCCTTGAAATCAATCTCCTCGGAGGTCACCATCTCGATCCTGTCCCCATTCATGAGCAGGTTGCCTGGGTAAGCCTTCCTGCCGGACCCGTCAACAATCAGCCCGTTTTTGAGCAGGGTTCTGAGCCGGTTGCTTCCACCGACCGTAATCGGAGAACCAATCCCTTTGCCTGCAGATGACTGAGCCGCTACAACCCTTGATCCACGAAAAAGGGTGTTCCCAAACACGGAAAATAGTGCTGAAAAAGACGCCGCTTTGATCATCCATTTTGAAAAAAGTCTTCGGGTCATTGTTTTGTCAAGTAAGGTCTCAAGTTTCATCTTATCTCCTGGGGGGTCATTGGCACAGGGGTTGTCAACTAAAACAGGATTGGTCCGAATCTCCGTGATGCCATGCTATGGAATTTGTTTTCAGGTGTCAAGCAGGGGAATTTTCAATTGACAATAACCGGTCGCAACCTTCATACAGCGCGCTGAATTTAGCATTCACAGTAAATTCTCTCCTTGACTCCGAGCCTGGTTTTCCCCTATTATCCCCTCTCAAAGTACTGATTTTCATCGGCGTCCTCATTTGACGTAAACCTGTCATCCTGAAGGAGACCCATGGATAACTATTTAGATGTCGCGAACAGCCAGTTTCTGGCCATTTTGGGGGGAATGGTGTTTATCTTCCTTCTTCTGCAATCCTCCCTGTTTCTCAGAAAAGCCTGGAATAGAGGTATCGAATCCGGGATGGATAAGGCCAAACTCAAGGGTGCCATGCGGCAGAGCATGGTTTTCTCAATTGTCCCCTCGATTCCAATCCTGATCTCGCTGGTTGCCATGGCCCCGGTGTTGGGCATCTACTTCCCCTGGATCCGCCTCTCCATTATCGGGTCTGCGGTTTACGAACTGATCGCAGCTGATGTCGGCGCCAAGAGTATGGGAGTTTCCGGTCTGGGCGGTGAAGGCTACACGGCTGCCGTCTTCGCCAACTCCATGTGGATCATGACCCTTGGGATCGTCTGGGGGCTGGTGGTCGTGCTGTTCTTCCTCAACCGCATCCAGGGTATCATTTCCAAAGCCAAGGACAGGGACGCAAGCTGGATACCCATCCTGATCGCAGCGCTGTTTGCCGGGATGCTTTCCGTTTTCCTGGGGGACACCATTGCGGCCAGCCTGGTTGCAATGCTACCAGGCAGTACAGGACCGGTTGGACTGGGTCTGCCGGTACTCCTGATCAGCGCCGGTGCGATGGTGATTTTCGGCTTACTGATCAACCGCTTCAAGATCAATTGGCTCAGGGATTTCGCCCTGTCATTCAGCATGATCATCGCGATGGCCTCGGCTGTCCTGATTTCACTTTAATCGAGGGACAACCATGAAAACATATGACAGTTACATCGACTCCATGCACAGGCTTGGACGTATCACCGGCGGCATTGCCCTGGTTATTATCCTGGGCGTTCCAGCCCTGACCTGCTGGAAGTTCGGCATATTCCCGCCTATAGGCAACCTGATGGCGGGAATCAGCTCGTTGCTGGTTATTTTCGTCCCCATCGCCATTATTGAGGTGATGATGTACACACCCATGGCCGGTATCGGCGGATCCTACCTGCTGTTTGTCACCGGGAATCTGACCAATCTCAGAATTCCAGCACTGATCATGTGCATGGAATCGGCCGAGGTGCAGTCAGCAACAGAAGAGGGCGAAATTATCTCCACCATTACCATCGCGGCTTCAGCACTGGTCACCACCGTTGTTATCGCCCTGGGCGTACTGTTGCTGGTACCATTGACCCCCGTCCTGAACGACCCGACCCTGAGACCGGCTTTCGACAACATTCTGCCGGCCCTGTTTGGCGCGCTGGGCGTTGCCTGGATGGGAAGCAACACCAGTGGGTTTGCCCAGTGGAAGGTAGGGATCCTTCCTTCCATTCTCGCTATCGTCGTTATCATGGCCATGGGTGGACACGCCGGAAAACTCATTGGCATTCTGATTCCGGGCATGGCGTTAATATCAATCATCTTCGCCCGTTTCATGTATAAAAAGGGCTGGCTCATGGATGAAACGGTAGCGGCTCAATGTTAAGGGCTTTTATGATCAAATAAGTGAAACTATTCAGTTCACCTTCGTCGAGGATATTAAGATGCAAAACACGCATGAATCCATCCCTGGAGCTGTTGGAAAACTTCCTGTTTTCCATCGTTTTGAATCATAATACCCTCGACTCTGGAAATGTGGTGAGTAGATACAAACAAATTCAACAATCGAAAAGGATTTTCAATGGGAACAATTATTCTGGTTATACTGCTGGGATTGGCAGTCATTCTATGTTTTCGGGCGGCTACAGTGAAAAAACCGGCCCTGCCGAAAGCCTCCGGTCAGGCGCTGGCTGAGATCGATGTCAACAAGGTCGCTGAGCGATTGTCCCAGGCCGTTCAGAAAAAGACCATCTCCCACACCGACCTCTCGAAAATTGACTGGGCTCCGTACCAGTCATATGTGGATATGCTGGTGGAAAACTATCCCCTGGTCCACGGAACTGCTGAACGGGAGCTGGTCAACGATTACAGCATGATTTACCACATCAGGGGCAGGAACAGCGACTTGAAACCGGTATTGCTGATCGGCCACATCGACGTGGTGCCGGTGGAGAAAACAACGGAAGATCAATGGGAACAACCGGCCTTTGACGGCGTTATCGCAGACGGTTTTGTCTGGGGACGGGGAACCATGGACATGAAGCTTCACCAACTCTCCACACTGGAAGCCCTTGAGCTGCTGCTGGCAGAGGGATTCACCCCCGAACGTGATATCTACCTCGGCTTTGGCCATGACGAGGAGACACGTGGGGAATTGGGCGCCATCGCCATCGCCCGGATTTTTGAGGAGAGGGGTATCGAATTTGACTTTATACTGGACGAGGGTGGTGGTGTTACCAAGGGGGCTTTCTCCTTGTTGACCAAGCCCATGGCCACCGTAGGTATCGCCGAAAAAGGGATCACCAGTATCCGTATCACGGTTGAGGGTACCGGTGGTCACGCCTCCATGCCACCAAGAAATACCGCAGTTGGGCTCCTCTCCAAGCTCATTGCTGACCTTGAAAGGCAGCAATTCACCCCCCGCATCTGTGCCCCGGTAAAAGAACAGTTTGAGCGAATGGGAGCGGAGCTGCCTTTTTACTTCCGCCTGCTGACCGCAAACTTCTGGTTTTTCGGACCGCTGTTCAAGCGGTTAATGGTGAAGAGTCCCGTCGGTAACGCCATGATGCGAACCACCACCGCTGCCACCATGATCGAAGGCAGCATGGCGCATAATGTGCTGCCACCCAGGGCCACAGCCATTGTTAATTTCCGGCTGTTGCCGGGTGAAACCGTACCCGACGTGGTCGCACACATCAAGCAGGTCGCAGGGTCACAAAAGGTCGAGGTTGAGTCCCTCATTGGAGATGACCCGTCCCTGATTTCGCCATCCGACAGTGAAGGCTTCAAGCGGATCGAGAACACCATTAACGAGGTTTTCCCCGGTGTCCTGGTTTCGCCATACCTGGTGATGGGCGGAACCGATGCCCGTCGTTACGAAAAAGTCTGCCAGAACATCTATCGTTTCTCTCCGATGGTCATGGAACAGGAGGACCTGGGCAGAATTCACAACGTCAACGAACGCATCTCCATGGAGAATATCGAACGGTCAGTGCAGTTCTTCCACCACCTGATTTCGGACCTTTAAACCTTAGGGATCGTGCAAAAATAACTTGGCAGTATCTGTCTGTTAAAGTCCCCAAAAGACTGAACATTTTTCAGACAGAACGCCAAGTAATTTTTGAGCCGCCCCTTTCATAGGGGACATGACATAACCCGTTGACAACTGGAGGAAACACGATGAAAGACACATCCGAACAATCCGTTGCCCCCGTTCATCATAAACTGCCCTTTGGATTGAAATTCGGGTATGGTATCGGCGATATCGGGTGCAATATTTTTATTGTCACCACCGGCATGTTTCTGCTCTTTTTTCTGACCGACGTTCTGGGTATCGAGCCGGCCCTGGCCGGCCTTGTCCTCCTGATCCCCAAGCTGTGGGACGTTGTCTCAGACCCGATTATGGGCGGCATTTCAGACATGACCCGCTCCCGGATGGGAAGGAGACGCCCTTACCTGCTTTATGCCTCTATCCCATTCGGGCTCGTCTTTTTCGCCCTGTTCATCGCTCCCCACTATACATCCAAAATGAGCAGCGCCATTCACGTTGGGTTGCTGTTCGCCCTGGGCTGTACGGTGTTTACGGTCTACAACGTGCCATACTCCAGCATGGTCGCGGAGATGACAGACGATTACAATGAGCGGATGTCGGTCACCTCCTTCCGGATGATCGGATCTTCCGTCGGGGTCCTGCTGGCAGGCGGTCTGGCGATGGCGCTTGTTGAAATGGGCGGTGGCGGTGAGTCAGGTTTTCGCTTCATGGGAATGATTTTCGGGATTCTGATCACCGCTTTCTGCCTGGTAAGCGTCTGGGGAACCCGAAATGCCCGCGCCCTGCCGGCTGTTGACACAAGACCCGCCTTTCTGGATCAGGTGAAGATCGCGTTTGCCAACCGGCCCTTCAAGGTCCTGATGCTGATGTACCTGGTTCAGTCAATCGCCATCGGCGTGCTGATGGCCGGTCAGATCTACTACGTGAAATATGTGATGCTGAAGCCCGAGAGCTTTGTGGGCGTCGTCTCAGCTATTTTGTTCATCACCGCCATCGTCTTTATCCCTTTCTGGGTTAAAGTCGGGGTCAAACTCGGAAAAATCAGGGCGTACACTATCGGACTGGGACTGCTGACCGTGATGCTGTTCTCCCTGTTCTTCACCCAGCCCTCGCAATCCACACTGTTTCTCGGCCAGATGTTCCTGCTGGGTATCGGCTTTTCCAGCTTTCAGTTGT
>JAOZRE010000237.1 GCA_029940215.1 bacterium
CGGTCTTTATGGGACTTTTGCGGACAGTTTATGCCAGGTTATTTTTGTACGATCCCTGAGTATATCGAGCTAATATGAAAGAGAAGAAAGAGCTGACCGTTAAATGTCCTACCTGCCGGGTGGAGACTCCCTGGCAGGGAAACGCCTTCCGCCCCTTCTGCAGTGAGCGGTGCAAGATGATTGATTTGGGTAACTGGGCAGACGGTAGTTACAACGTAGAAAGTGTTGAACCTCCTGATTTTTCTGACGAGGGTCAGGACAGCTCCAACTCCATGGGTTGATATGACAGGGATGAAGAAGCGCTTATGGCAGCTTTTTATAGGCCTGTTTATCAGTCTTGTTCCGCTCCTGCTCATTGCCTCGGAACAGCAGAAAATATTGGATGAAGGGGCTCAGGTCACCTTTGTGCCGCACCTGATTCCGGCAACTGCCCGTCCGAGTGAGAACATCCGGCTGGTTGTCGATGTTCAACTGCAACCGGATTGGCATATCTATTCGGTGATCCGCTCAACAAATCCGGATGCACCACCTCCCACAAAACTTCTGGTATCAGACGGACTGTTGACCAAAGACGGTCCGGTATACGAAACACCTCCGATCAGTCAGTTTATCCGTGTCCTGGGTATGACGATTGAGTATCACAGTGAACTTGCCTTTTTATATCAGAATCTGCAGGTACCGGAAGGCGCTGAGACCGGCAATAGCAATCTTTCCGCCAGCCTGACCTACCAATTATGTACAGACAGCATCTGCCTGCCGCCGAAAACGGAGTTGCTGAAGGTTCCCTATAAGATCGAAACCGGAAAGCCAAGGGCAGCAAACCTGAATGCGGACAGAACCATCAATGCGCTGCCGGATAAAACGTCCGGGGATCAGCTGTCTGATATGCAGGGAGAAGGCTTATGGGCATTTATCGCCCTTGCAGCCTTGATGGGGCTGGTCTCATTGTTGACGCCCTGTGTGTTTCCCATGATCCCAATCACCGTTACGTTTTTCACCAAGCAGGCTGAAGGTAAACAGTCCCGCGTAATCAAGCTCGCCAGTCTGTTCGCTCTCGGTATTATCTTTACCTATACAGTGGTAGGATTGTTGCTGTCCGGCCTGTTTGGCGCCGGCAGCGCACTGCTGCTGGCGACGAACCCTGTGGTTAACCTGGCGATAGCAGTGGTGTTCATCGTGTTCGCCCTGAGCCTGATGGGGCTTTTCAACCTATCTCTTCCGGCAGGGCTGGAATCCTTCTTCGACCGCAGGGCCCGCACACTAGGTGGTGTATCGGGGGTTCTGTTGATGGGCTTTACCTTCACCCTGACGGCTTTTACTTGCACCGTTCAATTTGTCGGTACCATGCTGATCGCTGCTGCACAGGGAGAGTGGATCTGGCCGCTGCTGGGGATGCTGGTTTTTTCAACGGTCTTCTCCCTTCCCTTTTTCCTGCTGGCCATCGCCCCCAGCCTGATCAGGCGGATACAGGGACGCTCTGGTGCCTGGCTGGGAAGGAGCAAGGTTGTGCTGGGTATTCTGGAGTTGATGGCATCGATAAAATTCCTCTCCAATGCAGATCTGGTATGGAATCTGGGCCTGTTGTCACGGAACAGTGCTATCCTTATCTGGACATTGCTGCTGATTGTCATTGCGGTTTATCTAATCTGGACAGGCATAAGACCGGTTCTGAATCGATCCCCGATACAGTGGATCATGGTGGTCCTCTTTGCTTCTCTGGCCATTGTGGTCAGCCAGGGCCGGGACGATCGTTCACTGGGAAGCCTGATCGATGCGGTTCTGCCCCCGACCAGTGGTCTTCACCAGGAAACGGGGGAGAGGGTTTCGGCCGATGAAATAGAAAAAATGATCTGGCTGGATTCATTCGGCGAAGCCCTGGAGCAGGCAGAAAAGAGCAAGCAACCCATCTTCCTTGAATTTACCGGTTATACCTGTGTCAACTGCCGATGGATGGAACAAAATATCCTAGTCCGGCGGGAGATTCATGAGCTTTTGAACAACCGGTATGTGCGCGTTCGCCTCTTTACCGATGGTGGAGACAACGCCCGTAAAAACCTGAACCTGCAGATCGAACGTTTCCAGACAGTAGCCCTTCCCTTCTACGCTATCATCAGCCCGGATGGCCGCCTCCTCAGAAAACACAGTGGTATTACACTTCAAGCTGCGGATTTCAAGCGCTTCTTGAATCCCCAATCCCAGAAGTAACTGCCAATCTTTTCCACACTTCTTTGGATTCATTCGACCCGGAACAATCTCAAAAATATTTAGGGATACGATTCTTGACCTGGAGCAGGTCAGCAATATGGATGAGGCGAAGGAGGTTGCATTACTAGGGGCAATACGGTAATTATAGGCCATACAGAAGAAAATCCAAAAATAAATTTGCTCCGGGTGTGTTATCAAGGAGGCGATTGCAACCTGTCGCTCTAACTCAAAGGTTTTGTTTGTTCCAGCCACAGACTTAAAATAAATGACACAAACCAAATCGGGGACGGATATCAGCCCCAGGGGCATCCGTTCCTTTTTTTATAGGATAAACATTGAAAAAAATAGCGATCATTATAGCTGTAGTCCTTCTGCTTTCGACATCTCTGGGGGCCGAGCCACGGATATCAAAGGTTCGCCTGGAAACCAGTATGGGCAATATTGTACTGACGCTTGACGCCCAAAAGGCGCCCGGAACCGTTGCCAATTTCCTGGCCTATGTTAAAAGTGGATTTTATGAGGGCACCATCTTCCACCGGGTCATCAAGGGGTTTATGATTCAGGGAGGTGGCCTGACTGAGGACATAACTCGTAAAGCAACGTTGCCCCCTGTCTTGAATGAAGCAAACAACGGCCTTAAAAACCGAGCCGGTACGGTTGCCATGGCCAGAACAGGGGCGCCTCACTCTGCTACTACCCAGTTTTTCATCAATACGGTTGATAACAGTTTTCTCGACCATCGGTCAAAATCAACTCAGGGGTGGGGTTATTGTGTTTTTGCGGAAGTGACTGAAGGGATGTCAGTTGTGCGAAGCATTGAAGGCACACGCACCACCGTGCGTAACGGGCGGCAGGATGTCCCACGAACACCGGTCTTTATAAAAAAAGTGGTGGTAATATCTGAATAGGGATTCAGGATGGTATGGCCCTGAAGGTCGTATACAAAACGGGCTGTTTTTGATAAAAGATAAAAATGACTTGTGAAAAAGGTTACTGTGCAGGACTCTGTCCAGACCTCTTTTTCACCCACCGATATGCCTGGCAAGGCATGATAATTAGGGGAGAATTTTAACTACAGGGAATTTACAAAAAATGGCTATTATCGAAATGGCAATGGACGAGACTATTGCCGTCATAAAAATGAATAACGGCGAGAACCGCCACCACCTGGAATTTGCCCAGGCGCTCAACCAGATGTTGGATACGGTCATTGCTGACGAATCCGTCACGGCGATGGTGATGACCTCCACCGACGAAAAAAACTGGTCCCAGGGGATCGATCTGGAATGGATGATGGGGCGAATGGCAGAGAATGATACAAAACCCATTATTGAATTCCTGCTCACCATGGACCAGGCGTTCAAAAAGCTGCTTACCTATCCGATTCCTGCCATAGCAGCTCTCAATGGTCACTGTTTTGCGAACGCCGCCATTCTGGCGGCAGCCTTTGATTACCGCTTTATGCGAAGTGATCGGGGGTTCTACTGTGTGCCTGAGGTGGATATCAACATCCAGTTTGCACCGGGAATGAAAACCCTGCTCTTTCACAAATATTCCAACCCGGTCATTTTCAACCTGATGCTCACGGGACAGCGTCTGACAGCTCCGGAGGCAGAAAAGGCGGGAATCGTCATGAAGGCCTGCAGTGATACGGCAGATACCATGAAAGAAGCCATGGCTTTCGCTAAAATGATGGTCAAGAGTCGAGACACCTATGGTCGGATGAAAACCCAGATCAACCAGCCAGTCATCGATGTGATCGATAACGTCAATCCTGACTATTTCAGCGGTCAGAAGGTTCTCTAGTACACCACCTTCTCCGCTTGCAGTTTTTCGATCTCCTCTTCGGGAATGCCCAGCAACCCGTTGAGGACTTCATGGTTATGCTCCCCCAGCAATGGTGATTGGTGGGTGATAGCTGCCGGTGTTTCTGACAATCGCCAGGGTGGTGCAACGACCCAATTCTTACCTATAACGGGATGGTTGATCGAACGGAATACCTCCCGAGCCTGAATGTGCGGGTCTGCAAACAGACGCTCGCTGTTCAGGGAGGGCGCAGCCGCGATCCCTGCCTCCTGCAGAAGTATCATTACCTCGTAATCATCAAGGGTCTCAGTCCAACGGCCAATGGTCTCATCCAGCGCTTCCTGGTTGATCCAGCGATTGTAGACGTCCGCAAAACGCTTATCATCCGCGAGTTCGGTATTGCCCATTACCCGGCACATGGATTGCCACTCTTCGTCAGTGCTGACGGCAATACTGATCCAGCGGTCATCTTCCTTGCAGGGATAGCAATTGTGGGGTGACATGATCTCATCTTTGTTCCCTTTACGCAGATTCACTCGTTGGTTCAGGATGTAATCCAGCAACATGTCGCTGTTCAGAATTGCCACTGTCTCCTGGGATGCCAGGTCGATATATTGCCCTTCACCCGTCTTCTGGTGATGTATTAAGGCCATCAACATGGCATAGGCCGCTGTTGTGGCACTTTTCAGGTCGATAAATCCCATCAGGTTGCTGGGAGGCCAGTCGGGATAGCCCGTATCATGGGAGAGACCACCGATGGAAGCAAAATTGGGAGCATAGCCGATGAATTCCCTGTCTGGGCCGATCTGCCCGCAGGAGGACGAAGAGAGGTAGATCAGGTCCTCTTTAAGTGTGGCCAGCACATCGTACCCCAGACCAAGTCTTGGCATCACACCAGGTCGCATATTCTCGATGACAATATCACTTTTTGCAGCTAATTTTTTTGCAATCTCGACTGCCTCAGGCTGCGAGAGATTAAGGCAGACACCTTTTTTGTTCAGGTTCAGGTTATCAAATACCGAAGACTCGTCCGGGCCCGTGAAGGTCTTTCCCATACTGAATGCGATAAACCGTGAGTGGTCAATGCGTTTCCGGCTTTCCACCTTGATGACCTCCGCGCCCAGAAGTGCCAGCAGACAGGTGGCGTAGGGTCCGGCCCAGGCCGATGTAAATTCGGTAATGCGGATACCCTGTAGTGGTCCATTTGTCATTTTATCCCTCCTAGATAATATCCGATTGTCGTAGTCTGATCAGCTCTTCACGGCTGACACCCAGTCGATCACAAAAAATTATTTCATTGTGCTCCCCCAGAAGTGGAGCCGTCCGTCTAATTGACCAGGGTGTTTTTGAAAACCGGTAGGGGGCTGAAGGGAACTTTACCTCTCCCATGACCGGGTGGGTGATCGACTTGAAAAAGCCGACAGCATTGAACTGCTCAGATTCGACTATATCCTGTGCCGTGTTGACGGGTGAGAAGGGAATACTGAACGATTGTCCCAGTTTTACAATCTCTCGACGTGTGTAATCCTTGATAAAATCAGCAATTCTCTGATTGATTTCGTCAGCCTGATCAAGCCTTTTATTTGGATCCTGGCAATCCGGTTCCTGTGACCATTCCGGATTTCCCATCAGCTCAAGCAGAGAATTCCACTGATGCTCCTGGGGGACGATCACGGTAATATAACCGTCCTTGCATGCCATCATCCCACCGATACGGCGCCGATGGGTTTCAGCGGAACGGTCCACACTCCTTCCGGCATTGCGAAAGCCTGTAGCTTCGATGCGCTGCATGGCCATCAGGGCCTCCTGGCGTGATATGTCCAGAAACTGCCCTTTTCCTGAAACCCCTTTCCAATAATCAGCAGCCAGCACTGCCACCAGCGCGGTTATGCCAATGTCGTATCCTCCCTTGCTGCCACCGGGCATGACGGGAGGGCGACTCATGTCGGGTGAGGGAATGGGTAGCATGTAGCCCTGGCCGGAGACATGGGATATATTAAGGTGGGCTGCCCTGTAATCCTTGTATGGGCCGGTCATGCCGAAAGCGGTGATGGCGGTCATGATCAGTCCCGGGTTGAGCTTCTTCAGGGAATCATAACCCAGGCCAAACTTCTCCATCATCCCGGGGGGAGTATCTACCACCAGAATGTCAATATCCTCCACCAGGGATTTAAATAGCCGGGCACCAGCAGGGCTGCGGGGATCAAGTGTAACCCCGAGTTTGTTGCTGTTCAGAAATAAAAAGTGGCCGCTTTTTTCAGGGTGGGGGGTGTCTCCCTGAAAGGGGCCCCGCCTGCGGGCATCGTCACCCCTTGCCGGGGGTTCAATTTTAATCACTTCTGCGCCCATATCTGCCATAAGCTTGGTGCAATAAGCACCGCCTATCCGGCTGCAGAACTCCAGGACTTTTACGCCGTCCAGTGCAGTTTGTTCCATCGCTTCCTCCCTGAATCGTTCAGTTTTATCGACGTCAGTCAACGTTCGTTTCTACCCATCGTATTCAGATATCGGAAAACGGTCAAATTAGTTTGCGGCATTCAGGGCGGAAAACTCAGCAAGAATCGTCACTCTTTATCGTCAATGGCTATGGTAATAAGAGGTTCAATCAGAACCGGGTAAGGGGACCCGGTTTACCATCCGACTACCCCGGGTCCACGTTGAGGCACAAAGAGATTTGAACAGCTGATTCCAGCTCAGCCTGAAATCGCTACATATTCCGACGATACTGACCACCTACCTCGTTCAGCGCGTCCACAATCCTGCCCAGACTGCAGTACCGTACGGTATTCATCAGTTCTGCAAAAATATTCTCACCCGACAGGGCTGCCTGCTGAAGGTTTTTGAGGGCCTTAGCTGATTTGTCGGCATGACCGTCGTTAAAACTGCGGAGGCGGGTCAACTGTGATTCTTTTTCATCCTCTGTCGCCCGTGCCAGTTCGACACAACCGGCTTCGGCTATCGGATCGGCATCGGGATCGATAAAGGTATTGACACCCACGATGGGGAATTCACCCGTATGCTTGAGGGTTTCGTAATAGATTGATTCCTCCTGAATTTTACCCCGCTGATAACCGGTTTCCATGGCGCCCAGGACACCCCCCCTTGATGTAAGGCGTTCAAATTCCATCAGAACGGCCTCCTCCACCAGGTCCGTCAACTCCTCCACAACAAAACTGCCCTGGTTCATGTTCTCGTTCTTGGCCAATCCCCACTCCTGGTTGATGATCAGCTGAATAGCCAGGGCCCGCCGCACTGATTCGTTGCTGGGGGTGGTTACAGCCTCGTCATAGGAGTTTGTGTGCAGGCTGTTGCAGTTGTCATATATGGCACAAAGGGCCTGCAGGGTGGTTCGAATATCGTTGAACTGCATGTCACGACTGTGCAGAGACCGTCCAGATGTCTGGATATGATACTTCA
>JAOZRE010000238.1 GCA_029940215.1 bacterium
CAATTAGGTATGGCAGTGTTGCTGGATCATTTTGGATGGCTTAACACGACGATCCGCTCTCTGGACCTGACAAGAGCGGCCGGTATCGGAATCATCATGATTGGCACCTGGCTGGTCGTTCGCACATGATACCGCGGTGGGGTTGCAGATCCCGAATTGATTGTGATTGTGACAATCAGGGTGGGTTCTGAACCTGGAAATTTGGATAGTTACAAATCGTTAAATAAGAGGAGGTTGATATGGAACCTTTTGGTCATCATATTTATATCTGTACTCAGAACAAACCCGATGGCATCCCTTGTTGCCACAAAGATGGTGCTGAAGGGGTTGTCGGGCGGCTGAGACAGGAACTGGCCGCTGTTGAGTTGACCGATGAGGTGCAGGTCACCACCTGCGGCTGCCTGGGGCTTTGCGAGCAGGGCCCCAATATGGTGGTTTATCCTGGAGGGACTTGGTACACGGGCCTTAAGCCGGACTATATTCCCCGCATCGTCAAAGAACATCTTCTGGAAGGTCAGCCGGTCAAGGATCTTTCCCTTGTTGATACAGGTGCCGCCAAGGCGGAGATCATCGCCCACAACCAGAAAGTATCCGGGATGAAGGCCATCATGGCGAAGGCTGGTGTGATTCCGGACGAGCTGAACCGTTACTTCAGAGGGTTTATGGAGAGTCGGCTGGTACTGAGTGCGGTGGAGCTGGATTTTTTCAGTGTCATTGGCAGTGGCGCAACTGCCGCCCAGGTTTCAGTTGCGGCCGGGACCGATCAACGGGCCACCGAGGCGCTCCTGAATGCCCTGGTTGCCATTGAATTGCTGAAGAAAGAGGGAGAAAACTATAAAAATAGCGATATTACTGCATCCTTTCTGGTATCAGGGGCAAAACACGACTCCATTACGGCCACTCTGCACCCGGCGAAACTGTGGCACCGCTGGTCGACGTTGACCGATGCAGTCAAGGCCGGAACTGCCGTTTCAGCTGACAGGGGTTCCAGGGACGAAGCGCAGACCCAGGCGTTTATTGCAGCCATGCATAAGACTGCTGGCTTTCGAGGAAAAATGACGGTGCAGCAGCTGGACCTGGAAGGAGTGAAGCATGTTCTGGATCTTGGCGGTGGTTCCGGAGCGTACACCATCGCCTTTCTTCAACAGAACCCGGAGATGAAGGCGACCCTGTTCGATGTCCCTGCTGTGATTCCCCTTTCAGAGGTCTATATTGCTGAAGAGGATCTTTCAGACCGGGTGACGTTCATGACGGGGGATATGGTCAATGACCCCTTGGGAGAAGGATACGACCTGGTCTGGTTGTCCGCAATCTGTCATATGTGGGGATCTGATCAGAACCGGGAGTTGTTCAGTCGCATTTATGGCTCTTTAAATCCAGGTGGTCGGATCATTGTTCAGGATTTCGTATTGGAAGATCATAAGACAGCGCCCAGGTTTGGCGCAATCTTCGCGCTGAATATGCTGGTTAACACGCAGGCTGGTTCCAGTTACAGTCAGTCGGAGTACCGGGAGTGGATGAAAACCGCCGGATTTCAACATATTGTGCTGAAACCGTTGCCGGGACCGACAGACCTGATGATTGGAACCAGGTAGAGGTCATTGTGTTATCATTCCGCTGCCTGTCAGAAACCGGACAGCGGAATAATCTGCTGGAAAGGATGGAATCCTGATTATTTTTTGACGGTAAACCGGCTGCCGATGGGTGGAGGTTCTTCGACACCGCCAGCAAAACACTGGGCGATTGACATCCACTGCGTGGCGACATCCCCGGTGGTCTTCAAAGTGGTATCACCTACATTACGGACCTGGGTGACCACCTGGCAGAAATCGGCGGCATCCCCTTCGACGACATTCGTGTCTGACACTTCGTTCCATTCCCATATATCCCCGGACGGTGCGGTCAGTTTGACGTATGGTTTATTTTCCGGAACCTCCATGCTGCGATTCATGTATGTCCAGCCAAAGGTGTTTACGCCCAGCATGGCGATGTTTCGGATACGGTCCCCGTTCTGGCGCACGACGCCTTGCATGTCATAGACCTCCTGCCCATGGGCCCATGTTTCCATCAGGCGGGCGGTAATGCTGGATCGCACGCTCATATCCGGGCCGGCCCACTTGACCCGCTTCTTTGGGTCAGCCGCTTCGAAGCGCTTCGACATACCCTGGTAGAAACTGTGCCATTCCTCCAGCAGCTCTTTGCCGGCCAACCCTTTCAGCCATTGGCTCTCAAATTCCCGCAGGGTGCCTTTGGCAAAGAAAGCAACCAGTGAGTTGATATAGTCATCAAACACCGCTTCATTGTTGAGCGATTGATCTGCAGCCCAGTTCCAGACGTGCAGGTGTCCCAGTACGTCGTTGATCGTCCAATCCTTGAACTGGGATTTATGATTGAAGTCGTCGGCGCTCAGCGGTTCGATCAGCTGATATAAAGCGTCGCTCTCGTCACGAAAATCAATTGCCTGTTGAATCATTGTTTTCTCTCCAACGGTTGCGTCCCTTACTGCCTGTCAAGACGTGGGTTTCTGTTTATTCGATTTTGAATACTGGGTTTTTTGAACCCAGATTCCTTTGATCTACTCGGAACGATAGTCATTTACCAGGTTTATGTCAAGACAGCTGGTGACGGTACTGTGGGCTGGTCTGCTTCTCCTGACAGCGCGTTGATCCATGATGTTACGGTTGACGCGGGGTGTTCGGGGGACGTATATTATGAAAAGCATTATCGAAAAATTATCCACAATATCAGGGAGAAATGGTTATGAATTTAGAGGAAAAAAGAGGGGAGTTGATCAGCTATTTCAGGGAACAGCTGCGTGACAAAACCACAGAAGCGAAAGAGGCTGATGAAAGCCAGCGGGAACTGATTGAGCTGCAGTTGCAGAAAATTACCTTTTCACTGCTGCTCCTGGAAGATGGTCAGACCGTCTTCAATGGTGAAAAGATTGAGCTCAACGATACGAAAATCGAGATGATGTATCGAAACTACATCGAAGACCCCATGTAGGATGTTTCAACGCCAACAGGTGGGTTATTCCAAGAGATAGGTGGTCTGCATGTTCAAGGGCTGGTGTTTTTGCTACCTACTCCTGTTAACGCAACTTGTTGGTCTTCGCTGGTGACACTTCACACTTTTTGTTGCATTTCTGATGGTACTTTTTGGAATTGGTCTGCTGCCGGATACTGATCTTGAACGGCTACTTTTGCTGTTACTGCTGCAGCCTGAAACAAGAAACTGAGCTGAGACAAGCATTAAAAAAATGGCAATTAAAGTGACTTTGGTAAATCTCATCTTTTCCCTCTATTAACAGAAATTAAACGAATCTGGTCATAAATTATCGAAGTTGAGTCTCTGCTGGTGGTCATTAAAACGAATCAAGCACCACAACCAAAACGATCATAGGGTCGGCTCAACAATTACTCAAGTGTTTCCCATGGATGAAAAGAAAACGCGTTGCTGTGGCATTATGCCTGCAAAATGTCCGGTCTTTGTGGGACTTTTGTGGACAGCTTATGACAAGTTATTTTTGTACGATCCCATAATGCCGAAAAGCATTCCGGTTTTAAACGCTTCGTCCATGTGTCGTGGATAAATAGGTCTTTGAATAGTTGAGCATCAATGGTAGCAGTACTTCCGGGGGATTAGCAAAACAAATGTTCTTCAGTGATTAAAACAGTTTAACCTACAACCGTCTCAGAACAATGGTTTATTTTTTTGGTGGATGACGTTTCACGCCTAGTCATTTCAGGCTTTAGCTTGAATTAGATGATATTATGAATCTTTCCTGTAAGTTCCAAACGATTGGAGTGAATGTTGCCGTTTCCCTTCCAGGCCGTAATGGGGTACTCTCTTGATAACGCTTATCTTCAGAAGGCGGAATCCCTTGACAATTTCTGATAAAACAGCTTTATTGATGAGGAACCGATAGGTGGACCCGCAAGCTCTGAATGGTTCAATCCATGAAGAAAACACGGGTGGCCTGGATAGCCAAAACGACTATTTTCAGAAAAACATACAGCCCTGGAGCGTTCTATGCCGTTATATAACAGAATTCTTGCAGCGATTGATTTTTCAGAGCATGCCCAGTCCGTAGCTGACGAAGCCATTAAGCTGGCAAGTCAAATGAAGTCTGAACTGATTTTTGTCAATGTGATTAACCAGAGGGATATTGATGCGATACACAGTGCCATCGACCGGTTAAGTCAACAGTATGACAAGATTTCCGTGCAGCGGTGTATCGACCAGGTGCACCAGGAGCGGGAAGACAAAATGGAGGAGATGAAACAAAACATGGATCTCTCAGGCCTGGAATTCCGATTTGTCACCAGGACAGGAACCCCTTTCAAGGAACTGTTAAACACGATTCAGGAAGAAGAGGCTGATCTGCTGGTAATGGGAATCAAAGGACGTTCGGATCTGACCGATATCATGATTGGATCCACTGCACAAAAGATGTTCAAGCGCTGCCCGATTCCCCTGCTGACAACCCGAAAGAGTCAATAACTCAACTATCTAACCAAACTTCTTAACATTTAATCGTAAGGAAATGAAATGATCCTACTGAACCCAAAAACTGAAAAATATGAGCATCTTGATGAGCAGTCAAGAGAGATCATGTTCAAAACCATTGCCTTCTTTGAGGGGAAAGGAAAGATCAAGACCATTGAAGATTTTAATGATAAGGTCTGGTACGACGATTTTCTCAATTTCGTCAAAGAGAATAAAATATTTGCCACCCTGCTCACACCGGAAGCTTATGGGGAAAACTGCCGCTGGGATACCCGGAGAATTTGTGACTTCAACGAAATCTTGGGATTTTACGGATTGAGCTACTGGTACACTTGGCAGGTTTCGATTCTGGGCCTGGGACCGATCTGGATGGGTAAGAACGAGGCGGTTAAGAAGAAGACAGCGAAACTCCTGCAGGAAGGTGAAATCTTTGCGTTCGGTCTTTCTGAAAAACAGCATGGAGCAGATATCTATGCCAGTGAAATGTCCCTGCTGCCGATTGGTGATGGAGAGTACCGCGCAGAAGGCGGAAAGTATTACATCGGAAACGCCAATAAAGCAGCGTTGGTCTCTGTGTTCGCTAAAAACGCTGAGACGGACGAGTATGTCTTTTTCGTCGCCGATTCCCAGCATAAAAACTATGATCTCGTGAAGAATACCGTTTCCAGCCAGAATTATGTCGCCGAGTTTGCACTGAACAGCTATCCCATTACTGATGAAGATATCCTGACCACCGGACGTGATGCCTGGGACTCTTCCCTGAATACCATCAATGTGGGTAAGTACAATCTGGGCTGGGCATCCATCGGTATCTGCGGTCACGCTTTTTATGAAGCCCTGAATCATGCATCCGGCAGGCGACTGTTTGAACACTTTGTAACCGATTTCCCTCATATCAAGCAGCTGTTTACCGATGCCTATTGCCGACTGACAGCGATGAAGCTTTTTGCCCTGAGAGCCAGTGACTACATGCGCAGTGCTTCCGCTACCGACCGCCGATACCTGCTGTATAATCCCATGGTCAAAATGAAGGTTACCACCCAGGGTGAGGATGTGATCAATCACCTCTGGGATGTGATGGCTGCCAAGGGGTTTGAGAAAGACCAGTACTTTTCAGTTGCAGCTATAGATATTCGGGCGTTGCCGAAACTGGAAGGGACCGTACATGTGAATATGGCGCTGATCATCAAGTTCATGCCCAATTTCTTCTTCAACCCGGGCGAGTTCCCGGAAATCCCCGAGCGAGTGGATGCCGTGAACGACGATTTTCTGTTCAACCAGGGAGCCACCAAAGGGCTTGGCGGCATTCAGTTCCATGACTATCACGCAGCCTATGACAGTGTCGACCTGCCGAATGTAAGCCTTTTCAAAGAGCAAATCGAGGTGTTCAGCCGCTTCATGCTGGAAGCGACACCTGACCAGGAACAGGGCAAGGATATTGACTTCCTGCTGATTGTTGGAGAGTTGTTTACACTGGTGGTGTACGGTCAGTTGATTATTGAAAATGCGAAGATCAAGGGGTTGGCAGACGATATTCTGGACCAGATGTTTGATGTGATGGTACGGGATTTCTCCAAGTTTGCCCTGCAACTGTACTCCAAGACCAGCAGTACCGACAAGCAGATGGCAATCTGTCTCGAGATGATACGGAAGCCGGTGGTTGATCAGGATCGCTTCAAGCGAGTCTGGGACCAGTTTGTCATTTCAAAGAAAGGTACCTATGAAATGAATCCCTGATTCGGTCATAAAACAGTCGGGTCTGTCATTCGGAAACGATCCGATTGACAGAC
Source organism: bacterium (assembly GCA_029940215.1). Lineage (GTDB taxonomy): Bacteria > SAR324 > SAR324 > XYD2-FULL-50-16 > XYD2-FULL-50-16 > JAHJRI01. Next base: position 6,300 of record JAOZRE010000238.1, read on the forward strand.
CTGGCCCCACATTTCAGCTCAGATAAAACCAACACGGATTTGCAGCGTTATGAGCATGGTATAATGCTACCGTGTTTCTACGATGTGTTTGAGGGAATCGACCATCGATGACTTCAGCGATTTTCGGATCTCCTGCTTGGTTTCCGGGTCTTTTATCGCTTCAATCATTTCCAAGCTGAACTCCAGTGCTTCCGTATCCTCCTGGGGGAAATCATAGTATCCGTTTTCGGTATAGAATTTGTGATCAGCCAGAAATGGGAACCGCATCCGGCCCCAGACAGCATCCCTGAAAATTTTCCTTCCGCTCACTCCCAGAAATGTTTCCGGCTTCACAAAACCCTGTTCCGAGAGGCTCAACGCTTTTTCGGCTAAACGATCCAGTAAGCCACTAATTGCTGCAGAATCCCCGAACTCATCAGTGACAATTCCGGCCAGGTTCGCGTGATCCATCTCCACTGATGCGTTGAGAACTTCCCTGAGATTGGCATTCTGACTCAGGGGGCCTGAAATGATAAATGCGAGCTGCTTTCCCGCTATGGTCGGGATGTGGGTATTGAAAAAACGACGATCATAAAACTGCTTCCAGCTGGAAGAAAGGTATCGACCAGTCAGGTCGCTGGCACAAACAAATATGTCGGCTGTGGTGACCTTCTGCTTGTAAAATTCGATATATCCATCCCTGTCCTGGTACACACACTCATTGTCGAACGCACATTGAACACAGCCTAGACATCCCCCTTTGATGCCGACATCACTCAGGTTCACTCGTTCAACGGTGCCGGAAAATGCACCCAGAAACCTCTGTATCATTCCTTCCAGATTTGAGCCCTCCTCCTCGCGATCCGCCAGGAGCAATACCCTTTTCCCCCGGAGCTCAACCGGTTCTCCTGCGCTTCCCGACTGATAGGAAAACTGCCGCCTTTTTAATGGTTGAAAAACCCTGGGAACCGGATACCCCTTTTCGACTGTTGAAAAAAACTGGCCGGCAAAACTCAGCAACCGCTCCTGCGATTCATCCTGAGTCAGGTCGTACATATCGGATGAAAAAAAATCCACAAATTTCATTCCCAGGTCATCACAGGAAGCCTGCATAA
>JAOZRE010000239.1:0-331 GCA_029940215.1 bacterium
CGGACACAGACAGGGGACGGCATTCGGTTACAACTATTGTCACTGCCCAGGGATTCAACTGATGTTGAGCAGTGCCGGGAGTCGCATATAATTGATACCTTTCTGAATGCCATCGGCAACAATAAGCCCCAATTGGTTGGTTACAACTCATCCAGGTCCGATCTGAAAATTTTAATCCAGCGTGGAATTGCAAAAGGTGTACAGGCGCCTGGTTTCTGTCACAGACCGGATAAGCCCTGGGAAGGTGTTGACTATTTTGCAAGGGGCAGCGATTACAACGTGGATTTAATGGAAATTGTCGGCAGTTGGGGAAAGGGATCCCCCTCACTCA
>JAOZRE010000239.1:341-4966 GCA_029940215.1 bacterium
TCAACGAAATGGCGGCTGCCATTGGCATTCCAGGAAAAATGGAAGTGGACGGAAACGCAGTCGCCTCTCTCTGGCTTGACGGAAGACTGGATGAAATCATCACCTATAACGAATTTGATGCCATTACCACTTACCTGTTATGGCTTCGTGTTGCTCTGTTTGGTGGATTTGTATCACCTCCGGACTATGAAGCAGAGCAACTGTTACTGAAAGAATACCTCAAAGAAGAATCGGCAAAACCTGAACGAAAACACCTGATAAAATACCTCGAAGAGTGGGATCGGGTATCTGTTACCCCTGATTTCTCGCCTAAATAAATAACCTGGACTGTAAATCATCTTTAAAAGTCGATAATATAATCATATGGAAAGAACATCTCAAAAAGATAGTGTTGTAAACGATCTGATCAAGAAACTTGAGCCAAACTCTCACCGCAGGCAACTGATCGATGCCGCGCGTGCGTTTAAATCAAACTGGGTGACATTTGGCGAATACCTGACCCGGGTGGCGTCTGAAAAGCTTTACAAGGAATGGGGCTACCGTAGTTTTGAAGATTATTGCAAGATGGAGATCCGTATAAAGAAAAATACCGCCATCAAGCTGACAAATGCATATTTTTTCGTCACCCAAACTGTGCCAGCCATAAGCGAAAGATTTGAAACAAAAGGCGTACCGGAGCTGGATGTGGTTAATTTTCTACACAAGGCGAAGCAGGATGATACCTGTACGGATGAAATGTTTGAAAACTTGAAAGAGGCAGCCATTGAGAAGGGACAGTCAGGTCCGACACTCGCCCGTCGGTACAGAGAAATGACGGCACCGGTTGGCGCTGAAGCCACAAAACATAATCTGGGGCAGAGTCTGGCGCTGCTCAAGCGTCTGCAGCAAAAACTCCAGACAGAGGCGGATTTCCCGGAAGAGTTTGACACTTATCTTTCTGATATCTACGATTTCATAAACAGTCGCATTACCACTGAAGAGTCTTTGGTTGAGCAACCCCTGGATGAATTCCCCTCTTGATGAGTTATTTGCCGTTTTTCAATGTCGATTCCACTCTCGGGTTATTTCCATCTCAAATGAATCGATTCCCAGTTCCAATCATAAAAACATCCAGTCAACCGAAAAACTGACTTCCACTCCTCATATAATACCATGCTCCAACGAACCACTAAGCTGATAATTGTTTTTTTGTTTACGTTTATCTGTACCGGATACGCATCAACCTCCGGTACAGACTTAGATTTCCCGGTTTTTCCATCGTTGGAACCCAACATCGAATTTTGGAAAAAGGTATACAGTGTCTACAGCTCAAATCAGGGAATCATCCATGATAATGACCAATTAAATATTATCTATGAAATTATTGAGCTGGAACCCAGAAAAACAAGGAGTGCCCGTAAAAGAAATATCAGACTGATTCGTAAAACAAAGAAATATTACGCCAATCAACTAAGGAAACTTGCCCGGAACCCGTATACTGAAGATGAAAAGGCCCGAAAGGTTGCCGCGCTGTTTGGAACTTCGGCAACTGCTGCGGATTTCTCAGCAGCTGTGGATAAGGTTCGGTTTCAAAGGGGTCAGAAAAATTTTTTCCGTGACGGGTTGATTCGCTCCGGACAGTATCTATCAGAAATTTCTGCCATTTTCAGTAAGCATAATCTCCCCAATGACCTGATATATCTTCCACATGTAGAGTCCTCATTTAATCTTCATGCCTACAGTAAGTTTGGGGCTGCCGGGATCTGGCAATTTACACACAGCACTGGAAAGCGCTTCATGAAGGTGAATTACACCGTTGATCAACGATGGGACCCGATTTATGCTTCGAATGCGGCCGCTCGGTTATTGAAGAAAAACCACGCGTTACTCGGAAGCTGGCCATTGGCATTAACCGCATACAATCACGGTGCCAGCGCAATGAAGCGAGCGAAAAAGGCCAAAGGCAGTTATGAAAAAATATTTGAAGAGTATGACGGGCGCCGCTTTAAGTTTGCCTCACGGAACTTCTACTCTGAGTTTCTGGCAGCTCGGGAGATTGCCAAAAATGTAGAGCACTATTTCCCCGGTTTGATGTTCAAGCAACCCCTCAAAACAAAGACCTTTGTTCTGGACGGATACATTTCCGTCAAATCCCTGTCGAAGCATGTCAAACTCAAGCCATCCACCATTCGCTCCCTGAATCGTTCGCTGCGTGAACCAGTCTTTAGAGATCAGAAGTATATTCCAAATGGTTTTCATCTTCGACTGCCCGCCAAAAAGGGTATGGAAAAACTGGTGGCGTCGATACCCGCAGACCTTTACAAGGCTAAACAAAAACGCAGTCATTTTTACTGGGTTCGGAAAGGGGACGTGGCCAGCGTAGTAGCCAGAAGACATGGAATTACCCTCCAGGATTTGATCTGGGCAAATAATTTGGACTACCGGGCGCGGATCTACGCCGGACAAAATCTTCGTATTCCCAGTCCCGAGGACAGTTTGTTGCTGGCGGCCAAGTTCGCCCGCCCGGCTGCCTCAGATGAGCAAAAAGAGGCAAAAGACAAATTCAGGCAGAAGGCAAAACCAGCTCGTAAACCTCAGTTTATACCGCCGACAGAGCCATCCGGCAAGGCAGGAGACGAGGTCAATCCCTTTATTGTCACTGCCAATATTCGGGTGAAACGCTTTTTTGTCAGCAATAGCGTGAATTTTGGGGTTATCCAGGTGGATACCGGAGAAACCCTTGGCCACTTTGCTGATTGGCTGCATGTTTCAGCTCAGTATATCCGCAACCTCAATCGACTCGCTTTCAAGGAAGAGATCCATATGGATCAAAACCTGATCATCCCCTTTAGTCTGATAGAGAAAGACCGTTTTGAAGAGAAGCGCTACGAATTTCACAAGGAGTTTGAGGAGGACTTCCTCACCGCCTATACAATTGACGGCACTTGGGAGTACAAGATCAGGCGGGGCGACAATATTTGGACCCTGTGCAAGAGGCAGTTTGAACTACCTGTCTGGCTGATCAAAAAATACAATTTGTCTGTCAACCTCAACCGGTTAGTGCCGGGCCAGAAGATTGTTATCCCCATTGTAGAGGAAAAAGAGGAAACACAGAGCTGAACTCCGTATCAGTTCATATAGGACTTAATCCCCTGGTAAATTCCTTTGGCCAGAACCTTACGATAGGAGGCCTTTCTCAGGTATTCATTCTCCTCTTTATTGGTCAGAAATCCGGCTTCGACCAGAATGCTTGGCATCCGGGCTCCGAGAAGTACGAGAAAAGGTGCTTTCTTCACACCCAGGTCTCTCATCTTGTGCGGACTATGGATTGTCATGTCAACAACGGACTGTTGAATCTCACTCGCAAGGCCGCTTGACTCCTTAATTTTAGAATTTGTCAGGAGATCGTTAAGGATGCTCTGCAGATCACTGATACTCTTCAAGCTGGTCTGGTTCTCCTTGGCAGCCAGGGACAGCGCTTCGCTGTCTGAGGTCAGATTTAGGTAGTAAGTTTCAGTTCCACGAATTCTCGGTCTCAGGCTGGCATTCGCATGAATACTGATAAACAGGTCCCCTTTATTTTTATTCGCAAAGGCCGTTCTGGCTTCCAGTTTGATGTACTGGTCTTTTTTACGGGTCATAAGAACCTGAATCTTTGGATGGTTTTTTTCGATGATCCGCTTCAGTTCCCAGGCAATTCCCAGGGCGACATCCTTTTCCCGCAGTCCGAATGCCGAGGCACCTGGATCCTTCCCCCCATGTCCTGGGTCAAGAATCACCCGTTTAACCTTTAGGCCCAGTACTTCCTGGAGCGAAACATCGTCACCATCCACCTCAACCGGACCGGGTGTTATTATACTTAAATCTCTCTTTTCAGCCGACTGTTGATCCCGAGCAGCAATCTCAGGTTTTTTGATGGATGACAGGTCATTTTGACCAAGAATATCAACAACAATTTTGGTTTGCAGAGGCAGTTCTAAATGAAATATCTTGAATTTTTCCAGGCTGACCATGTCCAGAACCACTCGGACGGTGCTCTTGTCAAACTGACCAATCCGCGCCTCAGTGATCAGTCCGTCGTTGGCAGCTATCTTTTTCTTCATACCTGTCGGAATATAGGCATGGAGGATATCGACGACCAACCGTTTTTGCGGATGCGAAACATCCTCTTGCAACACTCGATATCGGTAGCGCACACTTGAGCCGACGTTGATCACCAATCTCGACCAGTCAGAGGTTGACCAGTAGTCAATCTTTGAAACAACAACCTTTGGTCTGTCTGACACATCAACTTCAGCAGTGAGCCCCCCGTATCGGGTTTTCAACATCTCAACCGGCAGTGCGGCTTTCTCTTTAACCGCGTAAATTCTGAGGTCTTTGTGCAGTGGGCGTATTAGTTTAATCCGCCTCTCAGCATCCGGCTTGAACTCACTTTTTGGAAACCAATCAATCAGGTTTTTATATTCCAGATAGGCCAGGTCCTTGTTCTTTTCATACCGCCCATAATTTTCAGCCAGAAGAAATTGAGCATCATCCGCGAGCGCGGATGCAGGGAATTCCCTGACCAGCCTGCGCAGGGTCAGGTTGCTCCTGTCCAGAAAAATATGCTTCTTTTTAATTTGAAACAGTGAGCGATAAAGCCGACT
>JAOZRE010000239.1:4976-7382 GCA_029940215.1 bacterium
AAATAGGTCTGCTGAATAATCTGAAACTGTTTGATTGTCCTTAGCCAGTTATCTAACTCACTGGCAAAAACAGGATCATCATATAGCTGGTGATATTTTGCAGCAGCTTTTTCGTACAGAGACTCAACATAGTCAGCTGCCAGTGACGGTCGTCCCATAATCGTCACCATCCATAGCATCATCAGAACTGCTGCCGAAATCCGTTTTCTGCAAAGCGTCATTTTCATTGCCACCTGTTCACAATACCAACCTTTCGTCAGCCTAATTTCTTTTTTATCTCGTCCAGAAATGCCATGACTTCCAGAGGTGAATGGCTGTTGAGATCGAAATTTTTCAGATCCCCTAGCCAGTCCGGTTCACTAGGAAGGAAACTGAGTTGTTGATTATCCCGCCTTATTGCACCTCCGGATGGCTCCTTAACCAAACCGTCATCTTTTTCTACTAACTTTTTTTCTGCAGCCTTCAGATCACGAACCACCAACTCCGCCCGATTAACAACCGACGCCGGCAAACCCGCTAACCGTGCTACCTGAAGTCCATAACTTTTATCGGTTTGACCTGCAATAACCTTGCGCAGAAATATCAGCTTTTTCTCATCTTCACGTACCACAACCTTGGCATTCCGAACACCGGCCAGCTGTTCCTCTAGCAGTATCAGCTCGTGATAATGGGTTGCAAAAAGGGTCAAGGCACCCAGACGATGAATGTGCTCGATAATGGACCATGCGATACTAATGCCGTCAAAGGTGCTGGTCCCTCTGCCGATTTCATCCAGAATGATCAAACTTTTCGCTGTAGCATTGTTCAGAATAAGAGCCGCTTCGCTCATTTCAACCATAAAGGTACTCTGCCCGCGGGTCAGGTTGTCCGAGGCACCCACCCGTGTGAATATTCTGTCAAATACAGGCAGTGCAGCCGTACGAGCGGGAACGTAGGAACCCATCTGGGCCATCAGGGCAATAAGAGCCGTTTGTCTCATATAGGTGGATTTCCCCCCCATATTCGGGCCCGTAATAACCATCACGTATTGTTCCCTTGAACTCAGGGTCACATCATTTGGAATAAAGGGCTCATCAAAATTCAATGACTCAATGACCGGGTGCCTCCCCTCTTTGATATGAATATCACGCCTGTCAGGGTCATCACTGAGTTCAGGCCGGGCATAGTTGAACACCCCTGCGTTGTGGGCAAAGGCACTTAACACATCAACCTTGGCAATGGACTGTGAAGTCTTCTGAATTCTTGGAATCTCCCGCTGAAGTTTGCTCTTCAAGTCCTCCAGAATACCCATCTCAAGCTGAATCGCCTCATCCTCTGCAGTCAGGATACTCTCTTCTAGTTCTTTCAATGATTCAGTCACAAACCGTTCATTGTTGACCAGTGTCTGCTTCCGGATATAGTGTTCAGGAGCCAGGTGTTTGGAGGTATTCGAAATCTCGATGAAGTAGCCGAATACCTTGTTGTAACCAATTTTCAAAGAGGAAATGCCGGTCTTTGCTTTCTCCTCAGCCTCCATGTTGGCAATCAACTGCTTTCCGTTCTTCATCAGATTTTTCAACTCGTCCAGTCTCGAATCAACTCCCGGCATGATGTACCCACCCTCTTTTACCTTACGGGAGGGCTCCGGTAGAATGTGATTTCGTAACAGTTGACAGACATCGTCAAGAGCATCAAAGCGATCAGCCAATTCGTGCACATGGCTGTTGTCAGATCCCAGCAGAATGGACTTGAGCCCGGTCAGCGGGGCTAAGCTTTCTCTCAATTTCAATAAATCAGTGATATGAGTAATAGGCAGGGAAATCCTGGCAATGAGCCTTTCGAGATCACCAATCTCCGACAGGATAATCCGCAGTTTTTCGGTCAGCGTGTTTTGTTCCAGAAAGGAGGAAACCTGATCGAGTCGATGTTCGATCCTCTCCAGTTTTCGCAGCGGTGACAACATCCAGCGTCTCAGGAGGCGGCTTCCCATCGCTGTCCGGCAGTGATCCAATAGGTGCAGCAAGGTGTGTTTTGCCTGCATGCCACCTGATGTTTCAAGCAATTCCAGATTACGGATCGTCGATTCATCCAGGAGCATTCGGTCTTCATCCCGAATACGTCTTATTTGCACAATATGGGTCAGCGTGTCCTTCTGGGTCTCTTTTAAATAATTCAAGACCGCACCCGACGCACACAAAGCGTTTGGAAGGTCTTCGATACCAAAACCAGCCAGCGACTCAACTGAAAAATGTTCCTGCAGAAGACGAAGGTTGTTGCGGTAATCAAAGAGAAAGGGTTCCAGATACTCTATATGCGGAGATCCGTTGTTAAAACTGGTGAGGTGATGGATCTGCTGCACGATTTCGTCATAGTAAGCCTTTTCGGTTTCATTTGCAGGGACCGGTAACAGTATTTCCCTGGGCTGGT
>JAOZRE010000021.1:0-9206 GCA_029940215.1 bacterium
AGGGGTACCTTATACCAGTTGGTTTGAGTTCGGCCCCCTTCACATATCGGATGGACCGTTTTTTGGCAGTATGCCCAGCGGACACACAGCCACCGCCATTTTATTTATCACATTAGCCTATATCATGGCGGCAGATCGGACCCATCTGCCCGGTATTCGGATTGCAGGCTGGCTTTGGGGACTCATTTCCGTTATTTTCGCTGTTTCCATGGCCGTGGGACGAAGCATGACCCTGCACCATTGGCTAACCGACGGCATTGGCATCATCCTGATAGACTGGATAGCTGTTCACCTTATTTTCTTCACTATACTGAAGGTCCCCCAACAGATGAACTATTTCAGAAATCACGGATACCTCCCAGAACCCCTTCGGTATTGGGAAGTGCGTTTACTCTGGCGACTGCTGGTTATCGTTCTGGCCGTTATGACAGGCATCATCGGGATCAAGGCTATTATTTTTCAAAAAGGCCCCATGCTGATCCTGATTCTCATTCCAGCGTTGGTTGTGGGAGTTATCACGACAAAAAATCTGATAGCCACCTATCGCAACATCATGACCGGTTTCATCACCGATTCTTGGAAAGCATCTCCTTGAATTGTAGACACAACATCTGTTATTATTTGAGATAAGAAAGAGGTAGGGACCGGTTATTGAAGATTCACCCTAAAAAGTTGCAAGAGATTTACCGGGCATGTAAGTTGAGGTTCACACAATGGTTTCCTTTTGACCCAGACCAACATTGATCCCTTTTATACTCAGCCATGAGCGGAGAGAACTGGTGGCCGGAATTTAGAAAATACGCCCAGGCACTGGAAAAAATTAGTAAAATCCCGGATGTTGTGATCCGCAACCTCCATGCAACCACCCGTCTGTTTATGATTATGAAACAGCAACGGGCAGATTCTGCTTCCGCACCCGGAAAGGTCGAAGGCCTTGCCAAATCGGCTGAAGAGCTTTTGAAGGCGATGGAGGTACTCAAAGAACACGCCAGTCAGGAGCAATCTAAAAAATTCTACACTGCTATCGCCCGTACCATCCAACTGGGACTGGCTGAACTGAATAACTCACCCTTGAAAAACCCCGTGGGGAGTGCAAAAACCGTCCCCCGCTCTGCAAAATCCGAAGAGACAACCGCTGAAACAGCACTGGCCAACCAGTTTGGATCCCGAATCTATGAGCTGAAAAAGCAGTATCTTCCCGTCATGGCTACCCAGCACGAAGCCAAAAAAGAAAAGGGGTTGAAGGACTCTGCGGCAGACGAAGCTGACAGACTTGAGGGCTTCCTGGAAGCGTGTAAACACTGGCTTAAGCACCTCTATGCCCTGGAGTATTCAAAACGGGTATTGCAGGAAAACATCGATGACACGCAGACCCCGGTTGTCAAAGAACCGCTGCCATTGCAGTTCCGACTGGAACGGAACAAGCCGTCCTACACCACCCGCTTGATCAAAGCAAGTTACCAGCAACCGACAGCGGAAGATGTCACGATCCTGGATATCATCAATACCTGCTTCCAGATCCCGACCTTCGACAGGGGCGGAAAAACCCTGATTGATGACAAGGATGTGATCCGTTTTATCCGGCTGCATTCGAAAAAAGACGACCTGATGAATTTCAGGAATGACCCGCTGAGCAAGCTCGCAGCAGAAATGTACGAGATCCTGATACAGGCCGTGAACGAGATCAAGCAGCACACCAAACAGACCGTTGCTCTCATCAACCAAACCCCCATGCAGGATATGGAGTACGCCTTTTCTGGTATCATCCCGGACGAATGCCGTACCCTGCTGAGACTGAAATTCAATGCCATGCTGCCGGGAATGAATGAGGATCATTACCGAGCTGACCAGAAGAAAGGCCCCCAGGAGAGAAGTACTCGCACCATTGAGGCGATGGAGGAGTACAACCGCAACTTCGGAAAAATGAAAAAGCAGCAGCTGTCAACCTTGAAGTCAAACCTGGCCATGTCCTACTGGCTGCGAAAGATGCTGATTTCTGTTATTCGAAACAATCAAAATCTGAAGAGGAAGGCGTCTGAGAAAGGGGAGCCCCAGGAGAAAAACGATAAAACGGCTGTGGACTACAGCAACTGGATGCTGGTGGGTACCAGCCAGACCATTGGTGAAGAGGACATTGGGAATTTCTATATCAACCCTGAAGATGTTATCGGCAGCCAGATGAGTATCCAGCGGGTGGACCGGACCGATAAATGGATCGCCGTACGCAAAAGCGAAAAAATGCACCGCATCCGCAAAAAGGATTTTTTCATCGTTATCCGAAAATTTATTGAGAATGACCTGAATCCGGCCCTTGAAAGATACAAGCTGAGAGTTATCGACTTTCGGAACCAACTACTGCCCGAAATTCATGAGCGGCTGGAGGACTCCCATCGTATAGATCTGATCCGTTCCGCCATTCTGGGTACCGTCATCACCAACCTGGAAGAGTTCTTCGAAGCCACGGCCTTTCATAAAACCTTGCACCGCTACTTCCAGAAACCCGGATACGATAACATCCATTACCCTGCACACGAAAAACTGAGGCAGCTGGCATCGGGAGTCGCTCTCAGCAACACCTCTATTCTTCAAATGAAATATCGCCGGGTGCTGAAGGTCAAGAGTGAGATATTACAGGAGCTGGATCGTATCAACAATGCCCTCAAAGCTGACGGCCTGCTGGAAACCGGGAAGGCTGAGCTGACCAAACGCCAGCAGTTGCTCCACAATCTCCAGAAAATCATTAAAAAGGTTCTGGACATTCTGATTTTCGCCAAACCCACTCTGAAGGATGTTCGACTCGAACCAGAGGAGGAGTACGTGGTTGTAGGCGACTAATCCGACAAATCTTAACTGTACAGAACTGATCAGCCATGGTGTCATATTCTCTACGTCATAAGAATCCCGAAACCAAAACAGCCCTTTTAACCTGAACAAGGACGGAAAGCATCCGACCTGTTTTCAAGAGACGCCTAAAATGTTGGAAAACGAACCGAATACAGAGGTATTTAACGAAAACTCCTTGAAAAATGCCGTTTACAGCGCCATTCTCATGTCATTGATTGACGGAGAGCTTCACGAAACGGAATGGAAGGTGATCCAGAGCTTTGTCAACGAGCATTGGCGAGAAGAATATGAAGATTTTAAAACGTACCAGGGTGTCGTAAAAAAACGGATCACCCGTGAAGTCGAAACCATCCTGGCTGACCCCGAGAAACTGAAACATCAAATAGAAGCCGTTGTTGAGGAATTAACCCCCGAATTGACCTTACCCCAGAAAAATATCGTGCTCAACCTGGTGGGAGATGTCATGGTGGCAGACGGGATCATGACCCTGGAGGAGTCGAAGCTGTTCACCGTCTTCATGGAAAAAATGGGGCTTCAGATCTACTAAGGGATCGTTCATCTCATCTGGTCAAAATCTTGCACATAGTTGATGGATAGATAGTGTTCATCCATAATGTCAAAACTATATTTGCGTTATCCGTCCAAAATGGTGCAGGCAACCTTCAGCAAAAATTCGCTCAGGACTCCTGATAGAGGAGCACACCCATATACCATACCATCCTGCCTTGCCCGGTTTTTGTACCTGTCGCTGACACTGCTCAGCCTGGGGGTTTTCTGCCCCGGGTCTGTTTTTGCCGGGGGCGTAGCTGACTTCGGGACCGTTTCGAAAAGCAAAATTACCTTGAATCCGGCAGGCGCAGCTGCCATAGACCGCATTTTCTTCGATATCACAGCCTTTCAGTTTGAGCAGAGTAACACCCTGGCCCCGCTGGATAATCAGCTTCGAGATTCCGGCATCCCCGCCGAAATGAATTTTTACACACCTTACGGCTACTACAAACTTGAGTCCATCAAATATGAAAAAGGGGATGTGACCGGCGGACACGTGGACCTGGCCTATCCCACGCAACATTTCACCCTGGGTATCGGATATGATAATCGCGAAGAGAAGTACTCAGACGGCAGGTTTTACAACAGCAGCATGCCCAAATATGTGTTCAACAGCATAACCCCTGACATTGAAGCCAGTTACAGCCGTAAGACCACCAGCATTCTGCTGGCCATTCCCATGCGCGGGCTTTCCCTCGGCGTTCGACAGAGCCAGCGGGAGGCCGCTTACGAAACCAGAAACCTGGACAATTCATATATCAGATATTGGAGCCCATATTCATTCAGCGGTGGTTATACTGTCTCTCCTTCTGAGAAGATTGTTGGCAAAAGCAGCTACCAGTTCAATGACTACGGCGTCATGCTGAACGTGAGTGTCTACCAACCCAAGCTGGATATAGGCTTTCTGATACGGCCGTCTGTCAATGCCACCATGACCTTTGATTCCAGCTCTATCGGGTCGGGCAGCTCGACAATTTCTCTTCAAAAAATGCCGTATACCGAACCTGGTCTGAATCTGACCACCGTTGCCGTAGGAATGAATGCCGGCCGGATTATGGGCCAGGTCATCCTGGAAGCAGGAGATTATACCGATGCTGGAAATTCCTTCCAGGCCATAATGCAGCCGGGGACCAGTAGTCGAGGCCGGGCGTATGATATCGACGCCTATATGCTGCGGCTAACCATCAATCCCTTTTTTGAATTTGTCTATGGGGTTAGAAACCAGGAAATCGCCGGCTCCCTGACAAATATTACCTCACAGGTCATCAAGTTTCCAATCCCCATGGGAGATACCCTGATCCTGACCCTGGGCAGACAAACCATCCTGGTCCTGGATCAAAACGATGACAAGGTAACCGAAGGCACATCCTACTCCGTTGCCGCAGAGATGAAATTCGGTAAACCAGTCACCGGTCCGGGACGTCAGGCTTCATCCATCACAGGCCGCGGACTGCCACCGAAAACAAAACGATTGCCGTACTACATGGAATACTAAGGGATGAAAAAAGGCTGTTACCTGATATTATTGATCCTGCTCCTTGCCCCCTGCACATCAGCTGCACAGGGACACAGGGTCGGTGTGGGCCTTGGTTCCGCATCGGGATCTTATGAACAGTCTGGGGAAAAAATCAACCTTAAGGGGGAAATTCTGGAGCTACCCCTCTACTCTTACGTTGCCAATAATGGATTGATGGTGGGGTTCCGGTTGATGGAATTTTCAGTCAAGGGTGAGACGGCGTCCGGACTGGATCGAACCGAGCTGGTCTTTAAACAGTCGGTACTGGGAGCCTCCCTCGGCGTTGAAATCAAGATTGGAAATAATGTGGTCATCGCCCCCCAGATCGTCAAGAGTTATATGGGAAACAGCCGCTTCAGCTACAGCACCTACACAACCTATGCAGGCTACCTGCCTGACTATCCGTACGAATATGTCTCCGATACGAACACTATCACAAGCACGGCCGACCTCTCCGGGTGGGAAATCCCGATTTACTGGGTTGGAAAGTTCTTTTATATCGGTGGGAAGTTTTGCGCGTATACCAGCAAAACCGAGATCGAGCTGCCGGGTGGACCCGTCAATGAACTGTCCATCACCGGCGCTATTTCCATGGTTCTTGAAGCCAGATTCTGATTTTCGATATCAGAATCCAGACTGAATGACCTGGCGAGCCTCCTGCATCAACATGTCAATGCCGGCATCATCATACCCCTCAACCGAAATCGGTTCGTGGATTTTCATTTCCACTTCGCCCGGCAACAGGTTAATGGTTCCTTTGGGCAGCACCTTTTCAGTGCCGACAATGGTAACCGGCAGTATAGGCAAGTTCAAATCCAGAGCAAATTTGAAGGCCCCCTTCTTAAAGGGAAGCATCTTACCACGCGGGTTGCGAGTCCCTTCCGGAAAAAACAGGACAGAGGTCCCATCGACAATGCGCTTTTTAGCACTGTTAATGGATTCCAGAGCAGCCTGGGTGTTCGAACGGTCGATGAAGATGTGCTCTAGTTTGTCGCAGGCCGGTCCAAGAAAAGGCACGTTAATCAGCGAAGCCTTCATCACCCATTTGAAATCGATCCCGATCCATCCATAGAGAACAAAAATGTCATATTGGCTGAGATGGTTTGATACGATAATGTATGACTGTTTCTCGTCCACAAACTCCCGGCCACTGACCTTCACGCGCATCGGTGTCATGAAACTGTTGAATCGGGCCCAGTTCACAGCACAAATTCCAGCCACCAGCCTGGGTTTGAAAAAGAGCAGCAAGACCATGGCCAGACTGCCGAAGATAGCAGTAGAGAGTCCCAGAACAGGCATGTAGATCAAAAACTTGTACGGCTGATACAACAATACCAACAATCGTTTCAGCAACGACGCCATCACAAAATCATTTTTGTCTGCAGATATCATGGCCGATTTCCTCCAAAAAAGATGTTCCATTCCAACAGTTGACGGTCAGAATCTGACCGGTATCTGACTGATAGTCAAATGGTTTTCTGTTTGAATGTTTTCTTTATATCATGACCTTACACAAAACTTTTACAAAAGTCCAATCAATTTGCTAGGATGCCCGAAAAAAGCATATAAGCTTTAAATAATAGCAAATTAGCAACTTTAGCATTTTCAGTTGGACCATGGGTCGATAAGATGGTGAATGATCTAAGAATTGAACCAATAACTGAAAGGAAATAACATGACAGAATCGAGCGATCCCCAGTACGGGATGCAGACATTGGAAGTCGCCAAACAGCTCCATAGGGATGGCATTCAAAAGATCTCCATCCTGATGCGTCATTCAGCCCGGCACTACGACGAAGAGAACAAGGAAAGAGAACCGTTTTTATGGCTCACCGAAGAGGGTAAGGAGTATGCTTACAGATTTGGGCAGAACATCCCCAAGACACCAGTAGTCCGTTTTTATTCGAGCATGCTGGGAAGGTGCATCGAGACTGCCTATCAGGCTGACAAAGCCTATACGGCTGGAGGTGGGCAAACCATTTCCAGCATCATCACCATTGAACTGGCCCCCTCGTTCGTCAAGACCCCCTTTGAGGTTTTTAAAATGCATGCGGAGCTCGGAACACCCGCCTTCTTCAGTAAATGGTTTGCCGGGGAAATCTCAGATGAGATCGTAGGCCCTTCGGACCAGGCTGCCCATGCGATGGTTGGTCGTCTGGGCAGATTGTTATTGGATGGCCCCGAGTCCCATATTGACATCGGGGTTTCACACGACTGGTGCCTGTACATGGTCAAACACCACCTGTTGAAACTCGACCTGGAAAGAACCATTGAGGTGGAATACCTGGAAGGAATCGTGCTCTTTGAAAAAAAGGGGGCCCTCTATATTACCAGCCACGAAACAGATCCGCTAAAACTTGATATCACGCTCCCCGGCAACTGAGAACGGCCGGGTATTCAGAAAACTGACGCGGCCCGGCGTTTTGAGGAAGAACGGATGACAGAGCTGAAGAATAAATGGTATTGATCTGGAGAACCATTGCATTTCGCTTTAACCTGCCAGCGGCCAGGAAAAACTTCGAAGCTGGAACCTAAACCAATTGGACGATTGATTCACAGACTATGAAACACCTGAAATCGAAATGGCTGATTATTGCCCTCTCATGCCTGATCACAACCCTGGGAGGATGCGGCGCTTCCACTACAAATGATAGTTCCACATCAACCAGCAGCAGCAGCACGATCTGCCTGAAACTGACCACGGACACATCTGACAATGTCTTTATCGGTGGACATACCAGCGCCGATCTTGATTCGGAGACTCTTATCGGTGAAAAAGACATTTTCCTGATCAAGTATTCATCCGCCGGGGTTAAGTCATGGTCGAAACTGCTTGGCAGCAGTCTCGACGATTATCTGGAAAGCATAACCACAACAGCCGCTAATGATGTGCTGAGTACCGGTTATACTTATGGCAATCTGACAGGTGAGAGCAGTGAGGGCGGGGTGGACATGCTGCTGATCAAAACAGCTACAGATGGAACAACCACCTGGGAGAAGCAGTTCGGGACCTCTGAAAACGACTATGCCTATGGTGTAACCACTGACACAGCCAATAATATCTTCATCGCCGGCCACACGTATGGCTCCTTTCCCGGGGCTGGTACCCCCATTTCCGGAACAAAGGATTTTGTGCTTCTGAAACTGGATAGCGCAGGAACCCAGATCTGGGCACGCCAGATCAGTAACGATGAAGATGACAGCTATACTGCCATCAACGGGGTCTACGGAATCAGTACCGGAACTGACACGGCCGGAAATGTGTATGGCGCCGGCTTTACCACGGGCGATCTGTCAGACCAGACCAACAGTGGCGGTTACGACCTGTTCGTAGTCAAGTACAACTCCGCAGGCGATCTATTATGGCTGAAGCAAGTAGGTTCTACCGGAACTGACCTGGTCAAGGATATGCAGGTAACCACTGCGGGAGATGTATATCTGACAGGGACGACAGACGGCAGTCTTGACGGCACAACTAATGCGGGGGAGAACGATCTGTTCCTGATCAAACTGGATACCGCGGGTGTGATTCAGTGGACCCGGCAGGTCGGAACGGAAGAGAGCGACTATGCCAACGGTATCACTCTTGACAGCGGCGGCAATATCTTTCTGACCGGGTACACCAGCGGTGACCTTGAAGGAGACGTCATCGGTGGATCGGATCTGATTGTCATGAAATACGACTCTGCCGGAAACCTCCAGTGGACCAAACAGCTGGGAACCACATCCTCCGAAATATCGCGGGACATCGCAGCCGACACCGCCGACAATCTGTTCATAACCGGCTATACCTACGGTGAATTGGACGGCGAGAGCAACTCGGACAGGGTTTTCAAGTCGTTCATCAGCCACTACACCCCTGCAGGGGTAGTGGATTGGACCGAGTTATTCTAATGCACTGCCTTCGTTCGACTGAGATTTTTACCCGCCTGACGCCTGCTGCTAACTGTTCATCCCTGCTTTGGGGTGAAGCAGAAAGGCCATCAACTCTGCAATAAACAGGCAGACCTGCACAAACACCGTGGAGACCAGGACAATGCTCAGGATTTTTGGAATATCCTGCCCAATCAGGGCTTTCAGCAATGACTCGCCCATACCGGGCATATCAAATACAATCTCCACCATCATGGCGCTGCTCAATATCAGCGGCAACCGCAGGGCAGTTACAGGCAGAATGGTAATCAGGGTGTTCCGGAAGGCGTGCCAGGAGACATAACCTGGCATCGGCAACAGCCCTTTTGTTTTCAATCCATTGGCAATAGCACTCTCCACATATTTATGGCGGAGCTCCCGGGAG
>JAOZRE010000021.1:9216-17527 GCA_029940215.1 bacterium
TCCGCTGCCCAGGGCCAGAGCGATCACAGCCAGAAACAGGTTGGATTCGCTCTTGAACATCATGAAAAAGGTATACGCAATCACGTAAGACGGAATGGAAGAGAGTAAAAACAGGACCGATTCCGAAAGACGGGAGGCATGATTGGCCAGGTTGTCAGGCGACCCGGACAACATATCGTAGTTCAACGATGCGCGATAGGCACCGAGAATCCCTCCCATGATTGAGGCTACCAGAAAGGAGACCATGCACAGCACGAGGCTGTTCTTGACCCTGAAGATAAAATCCTGTATCTCCCAACTCCCAGTTCCCTTATCGGTAATCTCCATATCCCCCTGGACGACCTTTCCAGCCCAGGCAAGATAGTGACTGCTGGTCCACTTTCGAACGGTTACAGCCTCATCTGTCAGGCTGGCCTTGGGGTCAACCAGTTGCTTCGCCGGCAGAACCGTTAGCAGAAGTTGAATGCCGAAGGTCGTCAAAAAAGCGACCCACAGCAATCTCAGGATGAACCGTCTTGTCACCAGGTTGATTATTGACCCCATGCCATACTCCTAATTATCACTGATGGTCCATGATTCCACCGAGGCCAGCAATGCAGAGGGATCGATAATAACAACCTCTTTAAACCTGGGTGCATAGTAGGCCCTTGTGGGCAGTGTAAACAGAAAAATGTATGGGCTTTGTTTGGAAAGGACTTCATGGATCTTCTTGGACAGGGGCAACTTTTCAGTCCAGAAAGCCGTGTTTTGCCATTTCAGCAACAGGGCATCCAGTTTTTTGTTGGATATTTTGGAAATATTCTGCGCACTTTTGGAATGGAACAGTGGCGTAATATCATATCCCTTGGTAAACCCCGTGTGGAGAACCAATGCCATGTCGAAATTTCCATTCTTCACCTGAGTGTCAAACGCCATCCCCAGAGCCTTTGCGTTTACGGTTAATCCGCTGGCCGCCATATCCTGCACCAGTTTCCCGGCAATTCTTTCCATAGCCTTTCCACCGGCTTCTGAATAGATCATGGTCGCTTCCTTGCCCTTTGCCTTTTCCATCATTTTCCGGGCCAGCTTGACGTTGTACCTGTTGAGTTCACGGAAGCCCTGGTATTGTCTCACCCCATTGTGTGGGAAGGGACCCTTATTGACATATTTTTCCGGACTGTCTTTCCAGACAACCGCGGCCACGGCGGCCTTATTGATGGATCGGCTGATCCCCACGCGCACTCTTGAGCTGTTAAATGGGGCATTCTGCGTATTGAACGCCAGCGCATAAAAATAATGGGGAATATAATCGGCATGCTGCAGACCTGCCTGATTCAGCTTGTCGTGAAGATCAGGATCCGAATCCATAATCAGATCAATATTACCGTCAATCATCATCTTGATTTTCTTTTCCTCATCATTGATCAGCGTAACGGTCAAGCTGCGAATGGCATCCTCTTTCCTGAGGGTTTCCTCAGTTGCATTCTCAAGGTCGAGGTCAGGCACAAGCGTTGAGGTCAGGACAATCTTGTTCCCCTGCCAGCTTTCAAACTTGAATGGCCCTGTTCCAATGGGTTGTCGATTAAACTCCTGGGCGACAGGATCGGTTTTCAGATCCTTACCCATGGGCTTGCCAAAGTATGTCGCCGGAATGATCTTAAACGGCAGTAGCCACCCGACCCGTGATGGTGAAATCGCTTCCCGGAATTGAATTTCCAGCGTTGCCTTGTCGATTACCTTGACCTGCTTGATCAACTTGCTGATCCTGCCTCGCAACGGTGAATCATTGGCAGGGTTGATAATACACTCATAGGTAAAGAGAACGTCATCGCTGGTGAATTTATGCTTTGGATCGTCATGCCATGCCACATCGGTGTTCAGCTCGACTTCGTAATTGGTGAGCTTTACAGCGTCCTGAATCAAATCATTGGCCAGGCGCAACTGATAATCATCGATTTTCCGGCCGCTGAGATTTGTCAGCCCGTCAAACAAGGTATCAGCGAGCATGGAGGTGGTTTTACTCTGGGCCAGAACCGGGTTCAGGGACTCAGGCAATTCAACGACACCGATCACCAGGTTACTTTTCCTGAGAATTTTCTCCACCAGTTCCTGATGTTGCTGCTTCTGGTACATCACAAATGCGACAACCCCCGCCACGATCAGTACAACAACCAGACCGATTACCTTTTTCATTTTGAACCTCCCTAAATATACAATGATTTCAAGTATTCTAAACGACTCTCAAAAAGCTGCTGCAGGACATCTATAATGTTTGAAGCCCTGCCTTCGTATTGGCTATTAACCCCTTTAATGAACAACCGGAATCTTATAGATCACTGCCTTAACCTTATATTTTGACTGCTTGCCTTTGACGTTCTGGACTTCGGTATAAAACCGCCCGCCCTTGTAGCCTTCAGTATAGTAGTGCTTTTTGCCGCCCAGGTTCTGCGGTATTTTCAGCATGCTCCCTTTTTTCTTGTGATAATTCCGCAGGTAAGTCAATTTATACGACCCTGGAACAACTATTTCCAAGGCATAGAGATCTTGAACCCGCAACTTCTTTTTCTTGAGCAGCGGGAATTGAGCACTTCCCTGGAACTTCTGCTTCGCGTTTTTCTTTGACAGCCTACCTTTTCCTTTGGATGGGATTCCCACAACAGCGACCAACGGCTTGAGAGGTTTCCCCTTTGCCAGAAAGTCCTGCCAGCGTTTCTTTCGCAAGGCCTCTTTCCGCTGACGTTCTTTTTCGGCCTTCAGTCTTGCGATCTCTGCCGCTTTTGCTCGGGCCTCTTCAATTTTTTGCTGCTTTTCAAATAGTTTTCGCTGCATTTCAGCGAAACGCATCTGCTCAGCAATCATCTGTCGCTGCTGCTCCTCTTCACGACGTTGCCTCGCCAATGCCCTGACACGCTCCTCTTCCATCTGCCGGGCAATTTCCACAGCCTGGCCAACAGCAGCCAGCATTGATTCTGTATCTTCCGCCTTTATTCTTTTCGTATTTTTTTCCCCGATTTTAGACGCAAGTTTAAAGCATACTTTGGCATCTTCGTACTCATCTCTTTCAAACCTCGTTTTGCCGCAACTGATGGCCAGATTATACTGGACCTGGGGCGTGGTTTTCAGCCCGAATCGCTTGTTTGCTCTGGAGATTTGAACGGCAGCCCCATAACACTGCTCGGCTTCGGCAAACTCCTCAGCCTGATAGTGGGTGTCCCCACACTTTCGCTTTTCATTGTAGGCTGTCTGGATTCGATTTATTTCATTTTCAATCTGTATCAGATTGAGTTGAACCTGGGGTGCGGTTTTTAGCCCGATTCCATTGTAAATTTTGGTGACCTGGACAGCTGCCCTATAGCACTGTCGGGCCTCAACAACTTTCTCGGCTTGATACTGTGTGTCACCGCACTCTTGCTCTTTATCGTAAGCTGCCTGGACACGCACCCTCTCACTTTCAACCTGAGTCTTCGCTGTCAGTACGATGGCTTTCAATTTAGGCGATTTATCGATCCATTTTTCCTTTGGCCACTTGTCGAGAGCCAGCAGATCGATGCGTGCCTGGGTAGAATTTACCATTTTCCCCGAAGCAGCAAACGCCTCGGCTTCATTGTGGCGGGCAACCATCAACCTACCAGCATCAGCTTTCTGGGTAAGTGCTGGCGTCTTGGACTGCGCCCACTCTGCCCGGGCTTCGGTGAACTTATCCTTGGAGAAATGCCCCCAGCCTTTCTCAATGTGGGTGGCACAGCCTGAAAACATCAGCATGAAAAACATGGGGAGCAACACCCCCAATAAACCTGATGATTGTTTCGTCTTAATCATGATTTGGCCTCCTTAAAAAGTCTCCAGAATCTGTAACTGTTAATCACTTTTCCGGAACCTTTGCTGAATAGTTACCCGAATATTTCGATAGGGTACGTGTGAAAAAAAGAGCCTGTTCCACTAGACTCACCTGAAAAAATCTTATACTCCCTCTGCTTCTGCTTGAATACTGCCCAACATGGCAGCTGCCTGAATCAGTCGCTGTGTTGCCGGGTGCGTTGAATGTTTGACGATATCGTCAACGGGACCGGATTCGATAATCCGGCCGTCGTCAATGACAAAGGCCCTCTCGCAAAGCTTTGACACCACGCCGATATCATGGGAAATCAACACACAACTCATGGGACGCTCCTTATCCTGTTTGCGCTCCAGCAGGAGTTCAATCAACCGCTGCTGCGCTATCAGGTCCAGGTTATTGAACGGCTCATCCGCGAGGATCATGCTGGGACGGCTGCCAAAGGCTCGCATCAGGGCAAAGCGCTGTTTTTGTCCTCCGCTCAGATTATGAGGGCGCTCATCCAGCATTCGTCGATCCAGCAGCAGTTTATCCAGTAGCCGATCGAAGGCTTTTTCGACCTCATCGCGATCCAGCCCCATGGCAAAAAAGCTCTCCTCGAGATTTTGCCGCATCGTCAATGAGGGATCAAAGGTGTCGGCAGGTTCCTGAAAGATAATCTGCACATCGCGATGAAATCTCTTTTTCCCCTTCCCTTTACGGTATTGGACTATTGGATTTCCATCAAACAAAATCTCCCCTTGATAATCCTTCAACTCCTGAGTTAGCAGTTTGCCGATGGTTGATTTTCCTGATCCTGAGTTCCCCACCAGTGCCACAAATTCATTCTTCCCGATTTCAAACCCTACATCCTTGAGAATGGGGATTTTGGCACGACTGAAAAATGAACGGGAACGATACCCGAATTGGATATTTTCCACTTCATAGAGCGGGGCATGCTTTTCCTGGGCTTCGTCCGTCTGGCCTACCATGGATTCGATCACATTCCGCAGGGAGATCATTTCTGCCAATTTAGGATGTGCCGGCTCTTCCAGCACCTGTTGAATATTACCGACTTCGAACAGCTCCCCCTGATCCATATAGAGTACCCGCTGACAGTCCAACGCCTTGAGAATACCAATATCGTGAGTTACAATGAACAGGCTGCTGATATAACCTGAATTGCGCAGCCTGAGCAGGGTATTAACCAACTCGGTGACGGTGACAGAATCCAGCGAGTTGGACGGTTCGTCAGCCAGCAGCAATGGTGTCGGCGTACAAATACTCATGGCCACCCCCACCCGTTGCCTCTGACCACCACTGATATCACCAGGATATTTATCCAGAGTCATGTCCGGATCGAGCCCTGAATTCACAAGAGCCTCTTTCATCCGCTCCAGAACCTCTTTTCCAGTCAGTTCCGGTTCAATGGTCACAATCGCCTCTCTCAGCTGACGGCTGATCTTCAGCGAAGGATTCAGGCTCAGGGCCGGTTCCTGGAAGATACAGCGAATTTTCGGTCCGCGTACCTTTTCCAGTTCAAAAGGGGTGAGTCCCTGGATCTCCATTCCCTGGCTTATGATCTTTCCGCTCTGCTTCCAACCGCGAATCCGCAACACCTGAAGTATGGTTTTAAACAGTGTGCTTTTCCCGGCACCTGATTCTCCGAGTAGCGCTACCGTCTCACCTTTTTCGATACTGAAGGAGAGATTTTTGAGGACCTCTATTCCACCCCTGACGGCTGTGACGCTGAGTTGGTCCACCTTTAAAACGGGCAGGTCTTGATTATCCATGCTTAATTCTCCGTCCGCAGATGCTGGGCCAGTTTATCACCTAACAGGTTGATTCCGAAAATGCTCATCAGCGTAGCCAAAATGGGCGGGATGACAATCATCACATTCTCACCGAACAGGATCGATCGTCTGGATTCGGCCAGTAGTTTACCCCAGGAGAGGTACCCCCCGGTGCCCAGGTCCCCAAAACCTATTTCATATGCGAATCCCAGAGCTGATTCCAAAAGCAGGGCTGAGCCAAACAAAAAGGTGGTCTGTACTACAATTTCGGTGATGGAGTTCTTCCACAGAATATTATACAGCAGCACCTTGTACGAATTGACGTTTGTACTGTAAAAAGCCGGAACAAAGCGCTCCACCTTCAATTGCCTGACCCTGTTTTCCAGAATCCGGGCAATGGAAGGCAATGAAGAGAGCCCGATGGCAATTCCGGCAATGGGCAGAGAGTAACTGGCTGTCAACCGGGCCTGAGCATCCTGAGCAGCCCAGAAATTGTAGACCCCCATCACAATCAGGATGAAGAACAGCTGGGGAATAATCTCAAAAAACTGCGTGATCCAGAAGGAGAGGTTTTTGGAGATGATATTTTCAGATGTTAAAAACAACCCAATGGGAATTCCCAGCAACAGCGCCGTAAAACTGGAGTAAAGAGCGACCAGATAAGCGTGTTTCCCCCCGATCACCATAGTGGCCAGAATATCCCGCCCTTCATAGTCTGTCCCAAGCCAATATTCAATCGTCGGGGATAGCTTGGTTCCAAATTTGGAAAGCGCAGCACGGGCTTCGAAAAATCCCATATCAGCAAAGCCAAGACAGGCCGCATAATACATCGGTAAAACACAGATCAGTGGCAGCCAGAACTTTTTCAATGGAACTTTCCACAGGACCAATGCTGACAGCAGGACCAGCACGACGATCGAAACACCCAATCGCCCCTCACTGGATGGAAGCAGTCGAATAAGAATAAAACAAAAAGGCAGGATGCCCACCAGCACCATCGCAGCAACCGGTTTGTTGATATTTGATAAGAGACCAGTCTGAGCAGGTTCGGACATAGTTTTCCCCTGTTGAACGCCAAACAATTAATTGCTGAACAAAGCAAAAGAAGAATAGCAGCCAGACGGGATTCAAACAAGTTTATTAATCCTTCATCTGCCGGTATCCCATGTTGCCATTCCACTCCCCGCCTGTTAGTCTTTGTTCAGCGTTCATTGGACTCGTCCGGTTCCGCACTCATTATTTAAAATATTCCAAGATCAGTACCGGTGAAAACCGCTGTATGGATAACCAACATCATAAAAAGGATTTTATATGACCTATCAACGGATCAATCTGGAATTCAGAGACAACCTCGCGATTATCGAACTGAACCACCCCGAGGTACTGAATGCAATCTCTCAACAGATGTTGGAGGAGCTGAAATCGGCTGTTTCCGAATTGGCAGACCCGAAAAATGGGGTCCGCTGCCTGATGCTGACCGGCCGAGGGAGAGGCTTCTGCTCGGGTGCCAATCTCGGAGATCGAGAGCAGATCAAGGATGAAAGCGAAGAATCCGACAGTCTCGACATACCCTTTTCGCTGGATAACACCTACAACCCACTTTTTCTGATGCTCAGTGAACTGGCCATGCCTATTGTCACGGCAGCGCAGGGACCCATAGCCGGAATCGGGATGACACTCGCCTTGATGGGGGACATCGTGCTCACTGGTCAGTCCGCCTATTTCCTGCAGGCCTTTCGCAACATTGGCCTGATCCCTGATGGTGGTATCACCTGGCTGCTGCCTCGATTGATCGGCCTGGGAAGGGCAATGGAGCTCTCTCTGCTTGCGGAACGTCTTCCAGCTGACAAGGCCCTCGAATGGGGGCTCATTAACCGGGTCGTTCCGGACGACGAGCTGCTGGCAGAAGCCCTTACCATCGCTGAAGGTCTTGCAAAGGGGCCCACCCTGGCACTTGGCCTGATGCGGAAAGCATACTGGAAGAGCTTTGACAACAGTTACGAGCAGCAACTGCACTTGGAAAGTAAAGGTCAGCTGGCAGCAGCTGCCAGCGAAGATGCGGTAGAGGGGATCACGGCCTTCATGGAAAAACGCGAGCGGAACTTCAAGGGACGATAAGGAGGATCCTTATAAACACCGCAAATCGATCTGAACAGTTGTGACTTCTGACATCGAGCCAGGGAAGTTAAGCAAATCGAACCTTGACTTCAAAGCGCTATTTTCCTACTATTTTCGTTTGTGCAGCATGTCTTCAATCACTGTTCATAAACGCGTCTCCATTGAATTTGATCAGTGATTTTCGATAGTTTCCCAGAATTATCAACTGAATAAGAGCGCTTCCATTGCTGAGTTACTCCTGTTTTCTTTTTGTTCGCAATCAAGCAGCCCCGGTTGGCCTTCCTTGTCAACATCAGAAATATCAGGCGATATCCCTCTTTAATGTAATCAGGAACTGTAATGGCTAAAACGGTGCTGGTAACCGGTGGGGCAGGATTTGTCGGCTCAAACCTGGCGATTAAGTTAAAAAAGCAGTTTGGTGAAGGCACTCGGATTCTTTGTCTTGATAATCTCAAAAGACGGGGTTCTGAGTTAAATATTGACCGCTTCAGAGAAAACGGAATTGAGTTTGTCCATGGTGATATCCGAAACATGGAAGATCTGGAAGCGGTAGGCAAAGTTGACTTGATATTGGAGTGCTCCGCTGAACCTTCCGTCGTTGCAGGAT
>JAOZRE010000021.1:17537-24367 GCA_029940215.1 bacterium
GGATATAACGAATCGCCCCGCTACTTGATTCAGACGAATCTGGCGGGGACGATTAATTGCCTCGAAATTGCGCGCATGCATCAGGCAGACTTTATCTTCCTGTCGACAAGCCGGGTTTATCCGATCAAATTGATCAACGAGCTTGAGTATGTTGAAAAGGAAACCCGAATAGATCTAGCCCC
This sequence comes from bacterium, assembly GCA_029940215.1. Taxonomy (GTDB): domain Bacteria; phylum SAR324; class SAR324; order XYD2-FULL-50-16; family XYD2-FULL-50-16; genus JAHJRI01. The sequence goes on from JAOZRE010000021.1 coordinate 17,720, forward strand.
TGATCAAAAACGGATCGGAGTCTCCAGTAACGGCTTTAACGAACACTTTCCCCTGGAAGGCACAAGATCCCTGTACGGCACGACCAAGCTTTGCTCCGAGTATGTCATCCAGGAGTATTGCGAGATGTACGGGATTAGAGCGGTTATCAATCGATGCGCCGTTCTGACCGGCCCCTGGCAGATGGGAAAGGTGGATCAGGGGGTGGTATCTCTCTGGGTAGCGCGTCACATTTTTAAGGGCGAACTGGGTTATTTCGGCTATGGCGGGCACGGCCGGCAGGTAAGGGATATTCTGCACGTGGATGACCTGTTTCGATTGCTGTTAATTCAGCTGGAAAATCTGGATCAACATAACAGCGTTGTGTATAATGTCGGAGGAGGTCTGGAAACCAGCATCTCCCTGCAGGAACTGACCTCTTTGTGTGAACAGGTGACCGGGAACCGCATCAAGATATCCTCTGTACCCGAAAACAGGGTAGCCGACATCCCCTACTTTATCACTGATAACACCAAAGTTACCAAGGCAACCGGTTGGCGCCCCGAAAAAAGACCCGTTGCTATAGTCAAAGAGATCGCCGAATGGATCCTCGATAATAAAGCATTTTTAAACAATTTGTTAACCTAGGAAAACGATGGGAGTAGTTATCATTACCGGATCAGCAGGACTTATCGGATCGGAGTCAGCACGGTTTTTTGCTGAAAAGGGCATGACAGTGGTTGGCGTCGACAATGATATGCGACAGCTGTTTTTTGGCCCCGAGGCATCCACCGCATGGAACCGCAAGCGGCTTGAAGAGGATATAGAGGGCTATGTTCACTATGATATGGATATCCGTAACGAAAAACAGATGGCTGAGCTGTTTTCAAAATATGAAAAAGATATCGAACTGGTGCTGCATACAGCAGCTCAACCTTCGCACGACTGGGCGGCAAAGGACCCTTTTATGGATTTTTCAGTCAATGCGAACGGCACGCTGGTCCTGCTCGAAATGACACGTAAGTATTGCCCGGAAGCGGTTTTTATCTTTACATCAACCAACAAGGTCTATGGGGATACACCAAACTATTTACCGCTGATGGAGATGGAAGATCGTTGGGAAATTGACCCTTCCCATGCATACCACGAAAAGGGAATCGATGAAAACATGAGCATTGACCAGACGAAGCACAGCCTGTTTGGCGTCTCCAAGGTAGCTGCTGATGTTCTGGTACAGGAGTATGGGCTCTATTTTGATATGAAAACGGTTGTTTTCAGGGGCGGCTGCCTGACCGGACCTGGACACTCCGGGACCGAACTGCATGGCTTTCTGGCTTACCTGATGAAGTGCGCCATTTCAGGTCAACATTACTCTGTCTTCGGCTACAAGGGAAAACAGGTTCGGGACAATATTCACAGCTTCGACCTGGTGAACGCATTCTGGCATTTCTATTCCAAGCCCGGAAAGGCGGCGGTCTACAACATGGGCGGTAGCCGTTTTTCCAATTGTTCGATGCTGGAGGCCATCAAAAAGTGTGAGGAGATCACCGGGAACAAAATGAACTGGGACTACCGGGAGGCAAACAGAATTGGCGATCATATCTGGTGGATCAGTGATGTCTCTAAATTTCGGTCCGATTTCCCGGAATGGGACTACCAGTTCAATCTGGATGATATTCTGGTGCAGATTTTTGAGGGCGTAACAAATCGCAACTGATTAACAGGTCAATAAACTATCCCATCGTAAACAAATGAAACTTTCCATCGTTATCCCTGCTCATAATGAAGAGGGATCCATCCAAAAGACGGTATCAGAACTGGTACAAAGCCTGACAGATGCTGCCATCGATCATGAGATTCTGGTCGTCAACGACAACAGCACTGACAAGACAAAATCTATTCTGAATGATCTCTCAGATCAGTTCCCATCGTTCCGGTACGTCGACAATACCCCCCCGAACGGGTTTGGACTGGCTGTCAGGAAAGGATTGGAAAGCTTCAGCGGCGACGCCGTAGCCATTGTCATGGCGGACGGTTCAGATTCCCCGGAAGATGTAGTCGCTTATTTCAGAAAGTTGGAAGAGGGGTTTGACTGCGTATTTGGGTCCCGATTCATTAAACAGGGAAAGACCTACGACTACCCCTTTATAAAGCTTATTTTAAACCGTTTGGCAAACTTGTTTATAAAAGCCCTGTTCGGCATTCGGTATAATGATGTGACCAATGCATTTAAAATGTATCGCAGAGAAACGATTGAGGGCCTGAAGCCTTTTTTGAGCCACCACTTTAATCTGACGGTTGAGCTGCCGTTAAAGGCAATTACCAGGGGATTTTCCTACAGTGTCCTACCCAATTCATGGCGAAACCGAACCTCAGGGGAAGCCAAACTGAAAATCAAGGAGATGGGCAGCCGCTACCTGTTTATTGTTCTTTACTGCCTGATTGAAAAGTGGCTCTCGCTGGATGACTATAAAAAGGCGGAACGGGTAAATCTGTGAGTATGATGAAAATGGACCGGAACAAGGCTATACTTGGCGCTGTCCTAGGCGTGTTGATTTTATTTATTCTCGTCAACATCCTCAGTAAACCGGATGCTTATCAGGGGGATTTCAAGGACTACTATTGGAAATCCTACACCTACTCCCAGGGCCTTGATCCATACGATATCGCCAACATCAAAAAGGTGATGTTCAAAAAAGGAGGCGAGGCCAGATCCGTCTTTAAAGAGAGAATGAGCAATCTGGCTCATCTGGCTTATGCACCCTTTGTGTTCGAGTTTTTTTCTGTTTTCACCTTTTTTGAGTATGATGATGCTCAAAAAATCTACCTCCTCATGAGGATACTGGCTCTGCTGGTTTTGCTCTACACCTGGTTCAACCTCATTCTTCCCCTCGATCGAATTCAACTGAATTGGCACTACCTGCTTAACGGGTTAGTGGTGCTGCTGTTCATTATGTTTGCCTGGAGAAGTGCGATATATACAGATTTCAGGGTAGGGAATGTGTCAGTTTTTGAGCAAATGTTTCTCTGGCTGGGAATCTATTTTTTCCTGGGAAAACGGTATAACCTGTTCGCCATTTTTGTGGTGCTGGCATCCCTTATCAAAATTGTACCCATTGTCTTTCTGGGTCTGTCAGCCTGCCTCTGGTTTGACCGGGAGAACCGGAAACAAGCGACCGTTTCGATCCTGGTAGGTGTCAGCGGCTTTATTTTTTACCATCTATTGAACTACCTCTCCAACCCGCAGACCTATACCACCTATTTCTTTGCCGTTATAAATATGGTTGATGAGAGTCGGGGTGTGATAAACCCCAGCCTGATGTCACTACTGAAGGATTTCTGCGAGTGGGGCGTGGGGTTTTTCTCCATGGATATCGACTATAACCGGTATGCAAACGGCCTTTTCCTGGTGTGTGTAGCCGGGCTGTCGATTCCTTTCTTCCTGGTCCTGCTGAAAAGAAAATTATACAGGGACCACCTGGAACTGGTGATGTTCACCTCATTTTATATTGCAGCCATCCTGCCCCGCCTGAAGAACTACTCATTCATCCTTCTGGTTCTGCCCGCAATCTATTTCATCGCCGGCAGAAAACATGCAGGCGTGAAGGTATTTCTCTCGATTCTGGTGATGGGGCATTTCTTTTCGCCTTACTACAGCTATTTTCTACTGCTCTTCATCTTCCTTTTCTGGGCAAGGGAGATCTACCTGAAACCTGCGAAAGTTTAGATCTTAGCGTCCTGTTTACCGTTTCTACAGCCTGCTGAGCCTGCACCAATGATGATATAGTCAAACATGTCGTCAACCCTCCATTTAGTTGTTTTTGAACATTCAGACGCCAAGTTTTATTTCTGTGAGGGCTGACCGTATCCGAAAAGGAACTACCCGTCAAAACAGTGCACAGGCTTGCACAGTCCCCGACGGCTTGAACCCGTTCGGCAGTTTTAGGAAACCAAGTCAATCCTTGCTCAGCGGCCTTTGAATTCCGGTTGTCTTTTTTCCAACAGTGCACTGATCCCCTCACTGGCATCTTCCATTTCAAAGGTGCGAGACTGGCAGTGGGACTCCCACTCGGCTGCGGCAGTGATATCCCAGTCCAATCCCCGGTAAACTGAGCGTTTCAGCATGCGAACTGCCACTGGAGCGCTGATGGCGATCTCCTCGGCCAACTCACGGGCTTTAGGCAGCACCTGCTCCTCTTCTTCAGCATAATTCACCAGACCGAGGGCCAGCGATTCCTGACCATCAATTAATCGCCCAGTAAAGAGCATCTCATTTGCCTTGGGCAGCCCAATCAGTCTTGGCAGGAGATAGGAAACAGCCATCCCCGAATGAAGTCCCAGCCTTGAGAAGTTAGCGCCATATTTAGCGCTCTTGTTGGCCACCCGAATATCACACATCAGCGTCAGACCAAAACCGCCACCAACGGCATGACCGTTTAAGGCCCCGACAATGGGCACACGGACCTGTTGCAGTTCCAAAAACGGGCGGTAAATATCCATGAGGCCGGCATTTGCTGCCTGAAACAGCTCATTTTTCTCTTCAGCCCTGAAGTCTGCCCCCGCACAAAATGATCTACCACTGCCTGTGATAATCAGGCAGCGAATATCCGGATCAGACTTAACCTGTTCCACAGCGTCAATAAATGCTGCCATCATTTCGGCATTCATGCTGTTCCGATTGTCTGGTCGATTCAGCGTCATTTGTGTAATATGTCCGGTTTTTTCAACCAGAACCGGGGCATCTTCCATATCCGTCTCCTGCTTCAAATTTCGAAAATTGACAACCTTCAGCCTGCTTCCGGGATACGCCGCGCACCAGTTTGCAAACGAAACGTCAACAGCCCGGTAAAACTCGACTATCAGGCAAGACTTCCAATGTCGTCAAGATCATTTCTGGCTGTTCCCTGAATGACTGATTTTTTATGGTTAATACCTGAACACTGAAAGTGACTTTGGAGTGAGCGACTAAGGGCTTACAATTGGAAGGATGAGGAGCTCTCGAGGGTCACAGCAGAGCCTCCTCAGAGGCGTGTAGAAATACCCGCCGATTCTAGTTCAGGGAAGATCTGAACGTAATATTATATTGATAAAAAGTGCTGGGTGGCATCCAATCATCCGCGGAACCATATTCGTGAATGGCGATATTATCAGCTGTTCCGACACAATTCGTTCCCCAGTCCACATCGTTCGGACCGGTGGTGCAGAAGGGATTCGGATAGCTTGTCAGATCCCAACCCTCACCCAGAAAAGCAGTCACGCAAGCGGCGGCATCCGCTGCCCCCACTTCACCAAAATAAGAATTGCACATATTGTTCATGGCGTAAGGATCAAGATTGCTCACGTCCGATACGGTCCGTTTCATCATATGGACCTTCACCTTCGCTGCGGTATTGTTTGCCACAAAATCGGTATACAAATTCATACCCCTGGCGTCATCAGCGGCAGATGCGCAAGTGGGTTCCCCCTCACTGAAATAGGCCCACCGGGGGGAGTAGAGCATAGCCTTCCCGGTATAGATAGCGGCATTCCGATCCATCAGGATTCTGATTTTCTGAGGCGCCTGGGGATCATCCGGATTACATTCCGGATCGATCATTGTCAGCTGAACGCCCCATATGGTATCACTCGTATAGTCGACCTCAATTTCAAGCTGGACCTGATCCCCGTCTACATTATCCTCAGGTGGCATTTTTGCCATGTCCAGTTTAATAGTGTAAACACCATCGTTAGCGGCAATATCAACAAAGACCCCGCTGTCACCTTCAAACAGCAGGCTCCATATGGTACTGGATGTCTTCGAATAATGGAGTGTTTTATTGTCTACCAGTTCCACACCCGAAGCGCCATCCTCGATTTGCCCCAACCCATCTGACAGTTCCTCCAGCATGTCGATTGAACCGTCAAACATTTCCTTGGTCAAGCTGAGATAAAGCTTAACCAACCGGGGCTGACATCCGAAAAGATCGGTCCCCTCACAGGGATCTTCACTTCCACTTTCTGAGGAAAAAGAGCCATCTGCAGAACCTTGAATGGATGCAGACACGGAACTGGTGGCCATTGAGGTCGGGATGAAACTACTGCTGACACTGTTCATCTTAGTGACAGTCTCCTCTGAAAAGCCCTCCGGCTCGCTGGTAACCGAACCCTCATCCTGACTGCAATTGTTTACAGAAACCAACATCAAGATAATCAGCATAGTAGCTGAAAATCGCTTTAAGAAATCAATCATGCTGCCCCCCTGCTCAGGTTTTAAGAATTATCACTATGCAATAATGTCTTGTTTTACGACGGTCTCTCACCCAAATTGAAACATCCTTACTCTTGGATATGAACCTAACATCTCGGGCTGTAAAGTACAAATTTTTATGGCATTCCCGGCTCATTTCAATATTCCCCAGTCAATCTAAAACCGTCCTTTTAAAAGCACAAAACAGAAACTGGATATTCTGTAACTCCGTCAAGAAATGGGCGACTCTCAAAAACCCGAATCCTACTATCTGACGTCTCACCTGCCATACAACAGGATGGAGCACACAAGGGATCGAATTATCAGAAACTATTTGACTTTTTTTCTGATTTCTGGAAACACTACCCAGCCTTTCTACTTTTGTCGTCGTAACAATTTGATATGACGCCTGATTATACTAATGGGGAAAAAGGCTACTTGCACA
>JAOZRE010000240.1 GCA_029940215.1 bacterium
TGAACCTGCCGGAAATATGATTATTGATATCGGTGGCGGGACAACAGAAGTAGCTGTAATTTCGCTGGCCGGCGTGGTTTACAGCAATTCAACCCGTGTAGGTGGCGATATCATGGATGACACCATTATCCAGTACATTAAAAAACGTTATAATCTGCTGATAGGAGAACGAACCGCAGAGCAGATCAAAATAACGATCGGATCTGCCTATCCATCGGAAGATAACCTGACAATGGATGTCAAAGGAAGAGACCTGTTGACCGGTATTCCCAAGACACTGATATTAAGTAATGATGAGATTCGGGAATCGTTGTCAGATGTTTGCGATCAGATTGTGTTAGTGACTAAGAACGCACTTGAAGACACTCCGCCTGAGCTGGCAGCTGATATTGTTGACAAAGGTATTGTTCTGGCTGGAGGTGGGTCCCTTCTAAAAGGAATGGATATTTTGCTGCGCGAACGAACTGGACTGCCAATTATCTACGCCGAAGATCCGCTATCATGTGTTGCTCTTGGAGTTGGAGCGATGCTGGATAACATTGGACTACTCAAAAGTGTTGCGATTCTGTAAGAGGTTCGGGGTGGTATGCTTCACCCTGACCAACAGTAACCATTTTTTGTCAGGCAGCTTCAACAACCGACTAGAGATCAACAGAAATTTTAATGCTGGATTTCCTTCAAAAAAACAGGCGCCGTATTTCTGTCATCTTTCTACTCGTTTTTTTTCTTATTATACTCATCTCCCAGACAGAAAAAAGCAGGTCTGACAACTGGTTTTCCAGATTCGTCCAAAACGTAGCCTACCCGTTTCAGAGTTCCTTTCACTATATCGAAACCCAGGTCATTTCGTTTCGGGATCATTACATCTGGCTGGTTGGTGTAGCGGAAAAAAATAACGAGCTTCTGCTTAAAGTCAAGCAACTGGAAGAGCAGAATGCCGAAAATCGAGAAATCCGAATTGCCTATCAGAGGCTCCTCGCACTGCTGGAATTTAGGAGAAAAGATCCCAACGAGAAAGTATTTGCTGAAGTTATCGTAGAAATTGACAAGCCGTTTTCAAGGCTCCTCATCATTAATAAAGGTACTGAGGAGGGTATCAGACCCAACTTCGGCGTTGTCACACCGCGTGGTATTGTCGGAAAGGTTCAATCTGCCACCTCCATTCAATCTATCGTTCAATTGATTACTGATGCCAGAACCCAATTTCCTGTGCTGATTCAGCGAACACGTACAAAGGCAATGATGAAGGTGAAAGATAATCAACTGGTTATCAGTCAAATACCCAGACGATTAGAGTTGTATGAGAATGATCGAATAATCACATCCGGACTTGCCGGGATTTTTCCAAAAGGAATTCCAGTGGGGCGAATCAAACAAATTGAGAAAAAGGAGTTTGGCCTGTTTCAAAGTGTGATACTGTCTCCAGCGGTTGAGTTAAATAAAATAGAAGAGGTAGCAGTGATATTAAGAAGTGTTTATAGTATACACCGCCCCCTTTTCACCGATATCAAGTAGCGATGATGGGTGTGCTATTTCTTTTCATATTTTTCTGGCTTGGAGCGATACTTGGAGAGACATCTCTGTTCACGACCATACCCTGGTTCAATCCAAATTTATTTTTTCTGTTTGCGTGTATATTCTGCCTGCGATGGCGTGGATTTGAAACCCATTTCATTGCTGCCTTTCTTGGATTAACAGCAGATTGTTTTTCAACTATCCCATACGGAATTTACGGATTTTCGTTCCTGCTGATCTCATTTTTTACCCGCTGGTATGCGGTCAGAATTTTTCAAGGATCCATTTTTGTCGCATCAGTGTTCGTAGCAGTCGCAACTTTATTGAACAGTTTACTGGCATTTTTTATCCTGAAACTGTTTGATTCAGGTGGCCAAATGACCTTCTACTGGCTGATGAGGCTTATTTCCCATGAAGTTATGCCGACAGTGGTCCTTTGTTTTCCCAGTTATAAGTTGATGGTTTACCTGGAGTCCCATTATAAAATTCGGTTGGCAGAGAGACTATTTTGAAAGAAGAACCACTGACAATCGAAGAATTACAATTATTTAGCCGACGTGACCTTATCATCCGGTCGATAATCGGGGTTCCCTTCGCCGGTATTATCTGGCGCCTTTGGAATTTACAGATTCAAAACGGACAGTCCTATAGTGAATTATCCAAGGGTAATCGAGTCAGATTGCTCTCTGAAGCAGCGCCACGCGGTATTATTTACGACCGGCGCTCTGTGATTCTCGCGAAAAATATTCCCTCTTACACACTAACGATTATTCGCGAGGACACAGATGATGTTGAAACGGTATTGAAGAAGCTTTCGGAGACGTTGAAAATACCCCTTCAGCAGCTGAAAAGGGCGTTGGAACATAATAAACGGGCTGCCCAATTTCACCCGATACATCTTTATAACGATTTGACATTTCGCCAGATAGCGCTGATTGGAACCTACCAGGAAGAGTTCCCCGGTATCTCAATCAGTGTTATTCCAAAACGGTACTATGCCCTTCAGAAAACAGCGGCTCACGTTTGTGGCTACATGAGCCAGATTACAAAAGCCCAGTTAAAGAAACTGCCAATTAAGAAACTGCAGTCAGCAAAAACAGTTGGCCAGGAAGGTGTAGAATCAGTCTACAATAAATATCTTATCGGGACTGATGGAGGCCGGCAGGTAGAAGTAAACAATACCGGCCGGGAGATTCGTGAGTTCCCAAACCCGATTGAGCCAAAGCCGGGAAGGGATATTAATCTCACCATAGACAGCCGACTACAGCGAAAAATTGAAAAGATTATGGGGGACCAGAATGGTGCTGTTGTAGCTATGGACCCGGAAAATGGTGAAGTACTCTCTATGGTCAGCCTGCCGGCCTATGATCCAAATGAATTTTCGCAGGGTATGAGCACCAAACGATGGCAGGAACTCAAAAACGACGAGTCCCATGTTTTAAATAATAAAGCGATTCAGGGCGTGTACTCTCCCGGTTCTACTTTTAAGATGGTGGTAGCCGCTGCTGCTCTTGAGATGGGAATTATTGATGAAGAAACAACACATAAGTGTGAAGGATATGTCAGAGTCGGTCGTAAGCGGATGCACTGCTGGAAACGGTCGGGTCATGGAAAACTGAATGTCGTTGAAGCTCTTGAAAATTCATGCAATGTATTCTTTTTCAAAACTGCCCTGGAAATAGGGATTGATAAGATCAACGAATATGCCGGGCGTTTTGGATTGGGTAAAATTACGGAAATTGATCTTTTGAATGAGAACAGTGCCAATATTCCAACCAAGGAATGGTATCATAAACGTTTCAATGGCGAGTGGAAGCAAGGTGAGACGCTGAATGCGTCAATCGGACAGGGATATGTCAGCGTTACCCCAATACAATTGGTAAATTATGCCAGTATTATCGCCAACTCAGGTTATCATATCAAGCCTAAGCTGGTTAAAAGTATCGTTACCAATTTGACCGGTGAAGATCGTGAAAATAGTCGAAAAAACAAGAAAATAGAACATAATGTACCTGAACGAAGAAAGGTTGATATCAGCCTTGATACGCTGGAATTGTTGCAACAGGGAATGGTTCAAAATGTCCAGGGTAAACATGGCACAGGTTCAAAGGCAAGAACCGATATTGTATCTGTTGCTGGCAAAACAGGTACCACTCAGGTGGTTAGTTTCAAAACCAGGGAAAAGATCATCAAGGAAAAGGGAGAGCTGGAAAAAAAATACAGGCATCATGCCTGGTTCATTGCCTATGCCCCCTCATACCAGCCTAAAATTGCGACCGTTGTCATGCTGGAAAACGGTGAGTCTGGTTCAAACGCCGCTCGATTGACGAAAGAGATCATGGAGTACTATTTTACCAAGATAGACCCGAAGTCGGCCCTTCAAAATATTGAGATGAGTATCTAAATGTTAGTGGCAGACCCACATTCAATCGATCCATCATTAGTTTATTAATCCCAACATATTAACATGTTCAAGCAGAGTAGACCGATAATTCTTGCGTCTGAGTCACCAAGACGCAGACAGTATCTGGAACGATACAAACTCCAGTTCGATATTCGTACGGGAGATGTTGATGAGTCTGTCAACAATGACAAAAGTCCTGTTACATATGCTGAGCGCCTGGCCAGAGAAAAAGGAATGGTTGTAGCGGATACACTGACCGACAATGAAATTGTAATTTCAGCTGATACCATTGTAGTTCTTGATAACCAGATTATCGGGAAACCCAAGGACAGGGACAACGTATTGCCAATGCTTAAAAAATTGAATGGTTACAGTCATCAAGTGATTACCGCTTATTTTATATACGATTGTCTGTCACGCCAAGAGGTCTCGAGGACTGTAACAACCAGGGTGGTGTTTAACCAGGTGGCTGATGAGCTGCTCCAGGCATACGCAAAGTTGGAGGAGCCGTTAGACAAAGCTGGGGCTTATTCCATTCAGGGTGCTGGGACATTCCTGGTTAAATCCATTAAAGGCTCATATAATAATGTCGTTGGACTTCCCATTGAACTTCTACTTCAGGATCTAATTGATAATAAGTGGCTTTCTTATCAATAGGGTTAGTTACAGATACAAATTTTGGTGTAACTCTTTTCTTATCGTTAACAGATACCTTGGTTTTCAATCAGCTATGAATAACATTACAGGCGTGGTAGGTCAATATTTTCAAATTGTTATAGAAGGGGTTGGTATCTTCTTTTTATTGACTCTTTTAATGTGCCCTAACCTTTTCGGGCAAATTGCCGAATTCGTTCCAGAGGGCGTTAATTTGGCAACAGTAGATACCACGAGAAAAACGTATGATGGTTATTTAAACGCAACCTCAAGCGCTTCTTCCGCGCTGGATGTGTATCTGAACCGAAACGGGATTAGTGAAGGCGACATTGACGGTTCCATCAGTTATGAAAAAACAAATGTTCAGTTTCTATATCAATTCGGATTGCTAAAAACCGTGAATCTGGGGATTGCCATCCCTTACATTCAGAATAAGCGAAACTCAGATATCAAAGTGATTGAAGCATCACAGTCGGATTTTGCTGATAGCATTGATAGTGCTGAATCAAGTGGATTTGGGGATATTAAACTATGGGGGTTGTGGCGTGTTTTTTACACGGATCAGGCAGATTTTCAACTGGGACTGGCACTGAAAGGCGACAATGCACCTCTGAACAGCGATAACTATGACAAATTGCCTCTGGGAAATGGATCAAAGGAATTGACACTGTTTCTGAGAACCCATGTTTATTCGATCCAATCCTCATTGAAACTATCGCTAGAAATCCAGCAACTGATGACTGAAGACGTTGATATCAAATTGAATGACGGCCAAACTGTTGCGAAAACACAATCAAACAGCTTATTGGGCACGCTGGATCTCTCTGGCAACTCTGGAGCGCTTAGATATGGCGGTGGTTTAAAAATGGAATCAATCGGGAATCAGAAACTGGACGGGGTATCACAGCAGAACGGTTATCTTTCATACACCCTGAGGGGACTTGTGGCGTTCGGAAACCTCAATTTGCTTGAACATCAGTCGATAGGCAATCCATGGGAAGCTCGGCTTGAGGTTGAAAAAGTTATTTCAGGTCTCAATGCGCCGAACTCACAATCTTTGTCCATAGGTGTTTTAACCTATTTCTGATACGCCCTGCCGACTTATTCCTGTTGCCGATTATTTGACAACTGAATTTATTATCTATTAGACTCGTTTCAACCGAAGAAGGGAGCTTTCTCATCCCTTCTACCCTTAAAAATATTTGGACTGGAAAACGTATGGCAAGCAGAAGAAGTGCGGATAAATTGACAAAATTGGCCCAGGTTGGCACTATCGTTTTTTTCTTGATTTTTGTTCTGGTGGTCGGGTTTGGGTTAAATAAAATGTTTAATGAGATAAGAGAGATAACAAAAGGTCAACAGGAACTAATTCTGAACCTGACTGCGAAAAGTATCCAGAAAAACAGGGAGACAGCCAGCGTCGAGAAGGTGTCTGATCAATACGTCAGTAAAATCTCCTTCATTAAGTTTAAGAACGAAACCAACCATAAAATTAAAGCGTTGGAGAAAAATCTGAGCTTATTAAGACAAAGGGTCCGGGCAATGAAAAACCCGTTATAGTGCTGAACTGTCAGGTCTATTCTGAAATAAGGTCAGATAATCTCTGCTGAACTTCCGCTCGCTGCCTGTCGTACTTTTTTAAGGTCGAGACGTGTCGGTGGCCGGAGAAGGCAGCCACATCCTCCAGTCTGATACCTGATGTTCTGGCTTTGCCCAGCGCTTTAATGATAGCTGCCTGCCGAATCCCCAAGGGGCTTGTCTCGATACCAACCTCCCTCCCCAACTGCCGAACAATACGGTAGATACTTGTTGCAGTCAGACGCTTTCCTTTTCCTGCATGATCACAGTTTGTGAATAAAGGCCCTTTCAATCCCCCACGATGCGATAACCACTTTTTTAATGTTTGTGCGGTTTTCGATGGTAGTATCTTATAGATTTTTCGCTTATTTTCGGATATTTGAACAAAAATTCGATTGCGAGCCAGGTCGACATCCCCTGCATCCAACTTCACCATGCTACTGATTTTCAAGGCTAGATCATGGAGTAACCTTAAGATTGCGGTGTCACGAGCAGATTTCAACCCGTTGGACTGCTTTTCAGCACGATCCAGTATGGCTGTGAATGCATAATTGTCAATGGTCAGCTTTTTATTGCCTGAACCGATTTTTTCATTACCGACATCCAGTTCCCACTGTACAAACCCTCCACGCCTTGCTTCCCTGGTAACAGATCTTAAAGCGGAAAGGCGTCGGTTAATGGTGGCTGGCTTCAGTCCGTTCTGGTTCATCAATGCCCGATAGTGTAAAATCGTCAAATTTGCCTGGCTGTGGGGTGCTTTGAATAGCTCAATAAGTGCGGTTTTCAAACTGTTAACACCGAGATAATTCCTGAAAGATTCCAAATCAGAAGAGTAAAGTTGGGCGGTTTTCTGAGACTTCCCTTCATAAAATGCCTGTAAAATCAGATCTATTTTTTTAGCATTCATTATCAGCTCTCCTGTTTGTTTCAGAAAAACAAAGGTTCCGAGTAGATACTTTGTGTCTCCTAATAAATATATTATCATTCACAAATACTTTTTAAATCAATATGCATAAGGTGTCAATGGCTAAAAACAAATTTATTTTTGTAGACAGATTCTTTGGAATGATCAGAGTATCATATTGTGTTATGTATCTGTATATTTTAACTATTTAAACAGATATATTCAAAAAAGCATTGTATGATTTTTCTAGATTCAACTAAAGATAATCGATTTTTTTAAAATTTGCTTTTTAAATAAAC
>JAOZRE010000241.1 GCA_029940215.1 bacterium
CACCACCCACGCAACCACCTGAATCAAGCGGTTCTGCACTATCCGGGAGCCGGGCAGAGGGGTCAGTATGAGACCGATCACCGCTCCACTGATCAACCCGAAAACATGTGCCATGACATCACTTCCCGGGTGAGTTCCCAGCATGGCAAACAGTCCCAGTGCCCCTATCAGGGGGATGAAAGACCGTTTTCGAAACTGCTGATGAACAAGGTATCGCCTGACACCAAAGGCCCCCATCAAGCCAACCGCTGCAAATACAGCAGTCGATGCCCCCACAGAATTGTGAGCTGACTGGTAGAATAGGGCAGTCCCAAGATTCCCGACAGCTCCGGAAAACAGCACCAGAAGCCAGGAAAGTCCGGCTCCAGTGAACTGGTGAACCCCGCCAACGAAAACCAACAACCCAAACAGGTTGCTCAACAGGTGGGCCGCATCGGCGTGAAGTGTCAACGCAGTCACCGTGCGATACCATTCCCCGGACAGAACCTTGTCGACGGCAAGCATTCCACCCTCCGTCCACAACCGTGAGTTTGGAATCCTGCTCAGCCACCAGTGAAACAGGGTCAATGCGGTTACCATCCCGAAATGAACCGGTGAAAACCGAAACAACAACCCCTCCTGTATCGTCATCACCGGCGGCCAGTTCCGGTTCTCCTTCCGAAAGGTTCGGATCTCGTTCATGGCCATTGACTCATAATCGAGCGACACATAAAAAGTTCCAATGGCAGTACCGCCCTGAACAGAGAAGGGAATAGAGCGAGAAAGCAGCAGCAGTTCAATCTCCTTGAACTCTTTTCGATTCGTGGCCCGGATAATTAAAAAGGCCTCATCAGTCTCGATTACCGGCATTTATTTACGTATGTCCTTTCAGTCATGTTTCACCTGCTTTGCTGCCACAGGGCGGAGTCATCCAAAACCCGGAGCAGGGACTGGAGGGTTGTGCTTTTCTGTTGCCGTGGATGCAGGGGATCGGGAAGTAATCGGCATTTGTCCGAATATCATATTTCTTTTATACTTCATTGTCATTCAGTGAATTCTAACCCATCAGCATCCGGCGGAAGAATCCTGTGCCGGGCAATCCCCTTTTTAAATCAGGATTATGGGAAACATCGAACACGATATGGAGAGTACATGGACATTTTGGAAGCCATAAAAACCCGTAAAAGTATCAGGGATTTCAAACCGGATCCAGTTCCACAGGAGTTGCTGGAGAAAATTCTGGATATCGCGATCAGAGCTCCTTCCGGTGTCAACAAACAACCCTGGGAATTTGCCATTCTGTCCGGCTCGGTCCTGGAGAAAGTAAAGGAGAAAAATGTCGAGATGTTTCATTCGGGTCAGAAAGGACAAAGCTTCGGCTCAGGGATTGACCGCGAAAGTGCTTACCGCAGAAGACAGGTAGACCTGGCCAAACAGCTTTTCGGTTTGATGGATATTGCCCGCGAGGATAAGGAAAAAAGAATCAAATGGACGGAAAGAGGCTTCTACTACTTTAATGCGCCTGCCGCCATTTTTCTGCTGACAGACGAGTCCCTTCCCCTCGAAAGGGTGTTGCTGGATATTGGAGCTGCCATGCAGACCATCTGCCTGGGTGCACTGGCACATGACCTCGGCACCTGTATTGAGGGCCAGGGTGTCATGTACCAGAATGTACTGCGTGAGTATGGCGATATTCCGGCCAACAAGCAGATCATCACCGCAATCGCCATCGGTTATCCAAACTGGTCATTTCCTGCCAACGACATTGAAACCCCCCGAGAATCATTGGAGAACATCACTTTCTGGCGAGGTTTTGATTGACGCCTTTCACTTTATATGTCAATAATATCGAGACTTCCAGGCAGATTCTCAACACTTCAGACGACATCTCACAACCGCATCACACCTGGGCAGGGCCATCTAATGAATGACAGTTGCTTAACCATGTTGGACTGGTTATTGACAGACGGAGATTCCGAACAACAAACACCGATCGAATCGATACGGGACTGGAAGAGCTGCTACGATAAAAACGCTGAACGATGGCAGGAACCTGTCGATCGGGCTATCAGTGGTGGATATAAAGCGGATCGGACTGCTCATGCGTTTCTGGCAGGATTTTTTTCGGCATTGCAGCGCCTGTTGCCGGAGCTCCCGAAAGATCACATCACCGCTTTCTGTATCTCAGAAGAGGGGGGCGCGCACCCCAGGGCCATTAAAACCCGGCTGGAAAAGATGAACAGCCCGGATCCCAACGGAAACGCCTGGCATTTAAACGGCAGAAAACAATTTATTACCTGCGCCAATGATGCAGATTCAATCCTGGTGGCTGCTTCAACCGGGACCGACACCGAAGGCAGAAACTGCATTCGCCTGGTTCACATCGATCGGAATTCAGCTGGGGTTAAGATAGAGCCCATGCCGGATCTCCCGTTTATACCGGAAATCCGACACGGGGTTGTCTTCCTGGAAAACGTGGCAGTCGCTGATTCGCAATTACTTGACGGTGACGCCTATCTGGCTTACATAAAGCCATTCCGCACCATTGAAGATATTCATGTTTCAGCCGCCATTCTGGGATACCTTCTGCGATGTGCTGTTTTATTTCAATGGCCTCTTACAGCCAGGGAATCCCTGTTGGGACTCATCGCCGCCATTCGGCCGCTGGCCATGGCGGATCCCCTTGCCCCATCGATTCACATTGCCTACGCGGGCCTGCAGCGGTCCATGGGCTTGATTGTTTCAGATCTGGATCAATATTGGGAAAATGCACCGGATGCGGATAAAAATGCATGGGAACGCGATCGGGCGGTGATGGGAATTGCCAGAAAGGCAAACACCATTCGCCTGGAGTCCGCTTGGAAAATCTACGCTGCATCACAACCAGTTACTCCCGGACCGACTCCGGGCTGAAAAACAGGAACAAAGAAGGTACTGATGACACACGAAAATATAGTTAACGTAAAAGAGAGCCTGGAAAAGGCCGGCTACATCTGTTCGAAAACTGTCGCAACGGTCGTATACCTTGCTGGCGCCACACAAAAACCGGTTCTGGTGGAAGGACCCGCCGGCGTCGGTAAAACAGAACTGGCCAAGGCTGTGGCAAAAAGCCTGGGTCGCGATCTGATCCGGCTGCAGTGTTACGAGGGGCTGGATGAGGCCAAAGCACTGTACGAATGGGAATACGCCAAGCAGTTGTTATACACACAGATGATGAAGGACCGGATCGATGAGGTGATTTCCGGTTCAGGTAATCTGACCGAAGCCGTCGACCGGATAGCGAACGAAGAGGACGCCTTTTTCTCAGAGCGATTTATACAGCCGCGCCCGCTGTTACAGGCGATCAGTTCACCCGAACCCGTCGTTCTGCTGATTGACGAGGTGGACAAGTCCGACCCAGAGTTTGAGGCCTTTCTGCTGGAAATACTCAGCGATTTCCAGGTCACCATCCCCGAGCTCGGCACCCGCAAGGCGATCAAGATCCCCTTTGTTTTCCTGACGTCGAACAACTACCGTGACATGAGTGACGCTCTGAAAAGACGCTGCATCCATCTTTACATCGACTATCCGGATGTAAACCTGGAGATGCAGATCGTCAAGCTGAAAGTTCCCGGTATCAAGGATCGCCTGGCAGAACAGTTGATCAATACCATTCATGAAATCAGGTCTCTGGATCTGAAGAAAAAGCCCTGCACCTCTGAAACCCTGGATTGGGCGCAGTCATTGATCGCCCTGCAGGTCAATCAGCTGACACCAGAGATCGTTACCGACACCCTGAACCTGATTTGCAAGTACCGATCTGACTCCGATCTTGTCACCGAGAACATCGAGACCATTGCCAAAAACGCGGGACTGGAATGCTCGATCTGATCCTTAACTTCGTATCCTGCTCCCGAGCTTCCGGACTTCGGGTCTCATCCTCAGAAGTGTTGGACTGCGTCAACCAGCTGGAGCTGATTGACGTCCTGGAAGAGCCGATGTTTAAAAGTGTGCTGCGTGCCAACTTCGCCAAAAGCAGACGTGAACAGGCTCATTTCGACCACATCTACCACCTCTTTTTCCACGAAATGCGAAGCGAGCTCAGTATTCCGCACTCCGCCTCGTTGGAAGAGTTGATGGAACAGGCGCTGGATTCGCTGGGAGAAGAGTTGAACCAGGATGCGTCTTTTCAGGCGGTCCTTGATTTCATGCAGGGAAACCCCTTGGCTTACCTGGAGGAGATGCGCCGGCTGCAATCCGACATGGATGGCGATGCCCCATCAGGGATGGTCAATACGTTCGGACCCCTGGTCAGACGGCTCCAGATCATGTCGCAGATCAACAGTATCGGAAACGCCATCGCCAGTTTCATGGCTGCCAATCGGCAGACTGTCCACTGGGAAGATCGCAAGGCGATGACCATCCATTTCGATGAACGCCTTGAGAATGCCCGGCGCATGCTGCGTGAAGACCCGGAACCGTATAATGCGGACCAGAACCTGATCACCAACTATGAGCAGCACATGAACAAGCTCGGCGAACGATCCTTCTTCTCCCTAACCAAAAGGGAGATGGAAGAGATGCGTGATGTCGTCGAGCAACTGGTTCGCAAGCTGAAGGACACAGCCCAGAGGCGATTCAGCCAGCACAGCCGCGGCGTTCTTGATATCAAGAAGACCCTGCGCCTTTCAGCCAAGTACCAGGGAGTTCCCATCGAGGTGGTCTACAAGCACAAACCCAAGCGCAAAGGCAAAATTGTCACCCTCTGTGATGTCTCCGGATCTGTCTGGACAGCTGCCAAATTCATGCTCAATATGCTCTACTCCCTCCAGGATTGTTTCCTGCAGGTAAGAAGCTTCATCTTCGTCGACGAACTGGAAGAGGTCACCAAGATCTTCGAGAAACATGAAATCAATATAGCTGTGGACAAAGCACTAAACGAGGCGGGGATCAACTACCAGGCCTCAACAGACTATGGCAGCACCTTCCGGCAGTTCAAGCGGGAATACATGGACATCCTCAACAAGAAAACCACCCTCATCATCATAGGAGACGGCCGTACCAACTACTCAAATCCCGAGGAGAACATTCTGGATGAAATGCGGGAAAAATGCCGACGAATTATCTGGCTCAACCCTGAATCTCTGGTATTCTGGAATACCGGTGACAGCCGTATGCGAACCTACCAGCGATACTGCAATGAACTCAGACACTGCCAGAACCTCAACCAACTCCTGGATTTCATCAAAACCCTTGTTCTGTAAACTCCTGTAATTAAGGATATTCGCCCTCTTCACCTCCCCTGCCCAGCACCAAACGCTTGCTTTGTCTGAAGTCAAACCACGCGGAATAACCAGAATAATCTTGCTTTCTTGGTCAATAATCTTTAGTATCAACACGCCCCAAGAGATCAATTCCAGACAATCAGCTTTGGTTTTTGCCCGGAACGGGCTATCCGGCAGGCCGGTCACCCGCAGAAGAGATGATATAGTGAAGAAACTGCGCTTGATTCTGATTCTCAGCATCGTACTCCTGTCCATTCTAGGCTTCGTCTTTCCCAATCCTCATCCACATTTCTGGTGGCAGCAAATTCCCGTCTTCGACGTGGCGTTTGGATTCTTTGGCTGTGTCGTGATCATTCTGCTGTCAAAGTGGATCGGCCATCGCTGGTTGATGAAGGACGAGGGCTACTATGATTAATGTCGTCCCGCCCGTCTTAATCTATCTTATCGGAGCACTGCTACTGCCCCTGATTAAGCACCGCCGTCTGAACCAGGGCGTCGCTCTCCTGATCCCCGTTCTGGCATTTGCCAACCTGCTGCAGATGCCACATGGAACCTACTGGACAGTCGATTTTTTAAACTATCAGCTTGTGATGGGACAGGTTGATGCCCTGGCCATGGTGTTCGCCTATATCTTCGTGATCGCTTCCTTCATCAGCATGCTTTATGCCATTCATATCAGGGAAGTTGGTCAGCATACCGCTGCATATCTGTATGTCGGCAGCACCCTGGGAGTTGTGTTCAGCGGGGATCTATTTTCCCTGTTCCTGTTCTGGGAACTGATGGCAGCCTCATCTGTTTTTCTGATCTGGTATCAGCGAACAAAAGCCTCCCTGGATGCGGGCTACCGCTATCTCCTGGTCCATGTCGCCGGAGGTTGTATCCTGCTGGCGGGTATTGTTATCCAGATCGTCGAGACGGGAGACATCGCTTTTAACCTGGTCAATTATGATACGCTGGCCGGCAAGTTCATCCTCTGTGGTTTTCTGGTCAACGCCGCAGTCCCACCCCTTCACGCCTGGCTGGCGGATGCCTATCCAGAGGGTACCATAACCGGGGCTGTCTTCATGACCGCCTTCACCACAAAAAGTGCCGTCTATGTCCTGGCCCGCGCCTTTCCCGGTGTCGAAATCCTGGTCTGGCTCGGTGCCATCATGGCGCTTTATGGTGTGGTCTATGCTGTGTTGGAAAACGATATCCGGCGATTACTGGCCTATCACATCATCAGCCAAGTGGGTTACATGGTCTGCGGGGTCGGGCTGGGCAGCGAGATGGCCATCAATGGTGCCAGTGCCCATGCGTTCTGCCACATTTTATACAAGGCAGTGCTGTTTATGGGTATGGGAGCCGTCATCCACGTCACCGGCCGCAGAAAAATGACGGAGCTGCAGGGCAGAGCCCTTTACCGTAAAATGCCCATTACCCTGGCGCTCTATATGGTAGGCGCCTTTTCCATCTCGGCCGTCCCCCTGTTCAACGGGTTTGTCAGCAAGACCATGGTGGTGGCCGCCGCCGGGCAGGCGGACCGACCCTTCATCGAACTGATGCTGCACCTGGCATCCGTCGGAACCTTTCTTCACACCGGACTGAAGCTGCCATGGGGCACCTGGTTCGGTATTCGAGGTGAGAACGCAGACGCGGATGACGACATCCCCGATGCCAAGGAGCCGCCCCTGAATATGCTGCTAGCCATGGGGCTGGGTGCCTTTCTCTGCATATTAACAGGGGTATACCCGCAGCTGTTATATAACCTGCTGCCGTATCAGGTGGATTTCCATCCCTATCAAGCCAGCCATGTCGTGAGCATGCTGCAACTACTTCTGCTAACGGCAGCTGCATTCTGGATCTATATTGAAAAACTGGGTGGAGAACCCTTTATCAGCATCGATACGGACTGGTTTTACCGAATTCCCAGCAGGGCGCTGGTCCGCTTCAGTGAAAACCAGATGGCATGGATTCGGGAACGGACCCTGCAGTTATTTTCCAGCCTGATTGGGAGAGTCGGCCGATTGAGTGAAAATCCCTATGTTATCATCGATTGGGTCGAAGGCCGACAATCACAAGCGGTCCTGCCCAAAGGTGTTACAAAGGAGGTGACACATCGTCTGCCCAT
>JAOZRE010000022.1:0-19603 GCA_029940215.1 bacterium
GATTTTTGTGGACAGCTTATGCCAAGTTTTTTTTGTACAATCCCTAAGCGGCTTGAACATCTGAAATGGAGCGCCTGACTATCGAATACTGTTCAGAAACGCGCTATCTATCAACCTATAAAGAACAAAAAATCACATGTGTGGAATCAGTGCCATTGCCAGTCATAAACCTGTTGCCAGTCTACTACTCAAAAGCCTGCAAAATCTCGAATATCGGGGATACGACTCCTGCGGAATGGCGATTTTTGATGATAAAGAGATCATGCTCCGAAAAAACATCGGGAATGTCAACGAGGTAAACTCCATTGAACGTTTCGAGGAGATGCAGGGGCAACTTGGCATTGCGCATACGCGATGGGCTACCCACGGCGGTGTCACACCAGAAAACTCCCATCCTCATTTTTCCAGCGACCAGAAATTTGTGATCGTGCATAACGGCATTTTCTCAAATTTTCAAGCTGTTAAAGCCGGTCTGGAAGCCAAGGGTCATCAATTCAGATCCCAGACAGATTCAGAGGTATGTGCCAACCTGATCCAGGACGAATACAGTATTTGCCAGGACGTGGAAACCGCCTTCTGCAACGCACTCATGAAGCTGGATGGATCTTACGCTGTTGCCATGCTTACCAGTTATCAGCCAAACACGATATTCGCTGTCAAAAAAGATTCCCCTTTGGTACTGGGTGTTAACGATGGGGTTAATTTCGTCAGTTCAGACATGAATGCCTTCATCTCTGAAACCCGTGACGCGGTTCTGATTAACGATCTGGAATATGTCCTGGTGAACAATGACAACTTTCAGGTCAAGAAGCTGCTGGATCGCGAGACCATCACCAAACAGATAATCCATGTGCAATGGGATAAGGAGACTGCTCAGAAAGGTGGTTTTTCCCATTACATGCTGAAAGAGATCTTTGACCAGCCACAGACAGCCCGGCAGACACTTCACATTCCAGCTGAAGAGATAGATACCATTGCCAGAAAGTTTGTAGATAAACCTCAATCTTTCTGTGTCGGCGTGGGTACCACTTACTATGTGGCCATGATTGGAACCTATCTTTTTTCCAAGTTTGCCGATCTTTATGTCCCCAGTATTTCTGCAGACGAGTTTCCGACATTGGTACCCGTAAATGCCAATCAGCATGTGTTGTTCTTTTCCCAGAGTGGAGAAACCTACGACACCCGAATGGCCATTCGCGCAGCGACCACTGCCGGAGCTGCCACTTCAGGAGTTGTTAATGTCGTTGGTTCCTCCATCAGCCAGGAGGTTGATGACTGCATCTTCCAGGGTTCCGGGCCGGAAATCTGCGTGGTTTCCACCAAGGCCGCCCTGTCACAGATTTTAATTCTCTGGCAGATCGCGTTAAGGGTTGGTGTCTTGCGAAAAAGACTGACAGAAGAGCAGGCAGAAGCCCATCGGCAGCAACTGTTTGAGTTCTCCAGACTGATTGAGAAGGTGATCAATGAAGAGTCAGGATTCATCCGTGACCTGGCTAAGAATACGAGCCATGTCAGAAACTGGTTGTTCATGGGCCGCGGGATATACTATCCCATTGCTATGGAGTCAGCTCTGAAAATGAAAGAGGTAACCTATCTGCACGCCGAAGGTCTGCCTGCCGGCTTTTTAAAGCATGGCACCTTGGCCATGGTGGATGAAAACATGTACAGCCTTTTCTTCCTGCCCAATCGTCAGGACACAGACCTCTTTCACACGACGCTGATGGCAATTGAAGAGGTCAAGGCACGTCGCGGGAAGGTGATTGCCTTCTGCACCCAGGACGATGAAGAGGTACAAAACATGCTGGATCACTATTTCGTTATTCCGGATACTGACCCTGAGCTGACACCCCTTGTGGAGATGGTAATGGCCCAGCTGTTCTCTTATTACAGTGCATTAAACCTGGGGTTGAATATTGACAAACCCCGAAACCTGGCAAAATCCGTGACCGTTGGATGATCAACCTGCCTGATGCCGATCTCTATATTTTTGATCTGGATGACACCTTGATCAATACCCGAGAGGCCTATTTCTCAGCCCAGAGAATAGCCGTTCGGGAAGTGTTTCCCGAACTTGTCAACCCATCTCTGGCTGACAGGCTGGCAGATTTAAAATGGTTCTGCCGGATTTTTGGATCGGGACAGCCGGACAATTACTTTGCCGCTTTCGTCGCCAGCCTGCCGACCTCGTCCGCAGCAAACGAAAAGACAGTCACTTCCCTGGTAGAGATCTATCATACCGCTTTTCAATCCAATCTTCGTTGTCTGGATGGAGCGCAACTTTTCCTTCAGAGCTTGATTGATCAGAAGAAAAAACTGGCATTGGTCAGCAACGGCAAGACGGCATCTCAACTGAACAAGCTGCAGGTAACCGGACTGGAACCCTTTTTCGCTGAATCCACCTGTTTTATATCGGAGACAGTTCCGCCGACTTTAAAAAAGCCCTCTCCTCACCTGTTGAAGATAGCCTGCCTGGCCGCAGACATTGCACCTGCCCGTACCATATTTTTTGGCAACAGCCCCGAAGATATTCTGGCAGGGAATCTGGCTGGCGTCCTGACCGTGCTCATTGGAGAGGATACTGTATTCAATCAGGAAATCCCGGATATTGTGCAGCCAAACTTCAGGTTGAGCCGCTGGGGAGAGTCGTAAATCGGTTGTTTCCTTAGGGGAAATATTCTTGCAGAAAAGGACGAGGGCAGGAGATAACAGACTCTCCCACCCATCGAACTTTAGGAAAAAACTGGTTTATTCAAGTAACCGCAGAACTTTTTGCGGGATCTGATTCGCCTGTGCCAACATCGCTGCACTCGACTGCATGATCAGATCATTCTTGGTAAACTCAGCCATTTCAGCTGCCATATCGGTATCTCGGATATTGGACTCGGCTGCAACCATGTTCTCCTTGGCTATCTGCATGTTGGCCACATTGATTTCCAGGGTATTATTCTGGAATGCGCCAAGCTCAGCCCGGACTTTAATCACATCGTTGATCGCCTTATCAATCAAGGTCATCGAATCTTGAGCCCCCTGAGATGTTGTCACATCCAGCTTAGAAAGCGACTCAAAACCACTCATGTTCTCGATTCCTCTGGCCAGTGTGCCCGACGAAACGTTCTGCAGGGCAATCCTGACCTTCTGGCCTTGTCCCGGACCAATCTGGAAAGTCAACGCATTTTGGGTCACGTTCACCTTCCCGACATTCTGTCCTTCATCCCCTATCGCCTCCTCACTAATGGAGTGATAACGGACGGACAATCCGTCGGTCTTTTTATTACCGCTGATACCGGTCATGGTTTCACCTTTGCCAATGGTAGCTTCACCATTGATCGTACCACGCAGGTCTTTACCCCTGTTTGCCGCCTGAAAAATACCACCCTTTTCCGACAACACACCTGCCGTACTGCTGGCTGCAGAGAAGGTGTGATCGCTACCATACTTGTTATGTTGAATCTGTATGGCACCGCTCTCGGCCTTAGTAATGGTTACATCCAAACCGGCCTTTTTTGCCGCAGCAGCGAAATTAAGGATCGCTGAATCGACCGTATCAGTCTGTTTGGTAACGTATTGGGCTGTTTTACCACCCTCCGCCACAAACAGTTTTTCACCAACATCAATTATTTCCTTTGACAGTGAGGTAGATCCCAGCAATTCTGCCTTGGTTGCCCTTTCGGTCACCATAACATCGTAGCCTTCCTCCCCACTGGTCTGGGTTTCTGTCATTGCGCCAACATACTGCAAGCCATCACCGATTGCCAAGCCGGACACACCATTTGAGCCATCCAATAACTTCTTCTGGCCAAACTGTGTGTACTCAGCAATCCGATCAACTGAGGCGATCATGTTCTTGATCGATGTCTGGTTCGCAGCCAGCATCACCGCATCATTTGAACCTTCGTTGGCAGATTGCACTGCCAACTGCCTCATAGCAACGAGCGTATTGTTAGCTTCCGCTAAAGCACCTTCAGCTGTCTGCACCATGGAAACCGTTGACTCCGAGTTACGTATTGCCTGGTCAATACTGGCAACTTGAGAACGTAACTGTTCCGAAGACATCAAGGCGGCAGCTCCGTCTCCCGCAGAGTTAATTCTCAAACCGGAAGACAGTCGCTCGAGAGATTTGGAAACCCTCTCGTTCGCCTTCTCTAGATTTCTATGGGCATTCAAACTGGCGGTATTATGATTGATACGCAAACTCATAACTAAACCTCCAAAAAGAATGTATGCGGTTAAAAAACCGCTTAGTTCCGCCAACTTCCGATGTCAACAGTCCCAAAGTGTCGTTTGAACAAACGACAGGACAGCTTATATGGGGCGTGCAGAGAGTAAGCAAAAATTTCCACACTCCTCCAACAAGCGGTTCCCGTGAACCACAACTCGTCATCGGGTTTCGGGGCTCGCGGCAACCGCTCTCGCGAGACTCCCCCTTCTATACATTCCTGGAGCATCCTAAGCGCTTGAAAAAACGCGCCGTGTTACCAGTTTTACTACCCAGTCACATACAATCAGTCCATTCCTGTTCAAGAGCGCACCCTGTCTGCATAAAGATCTACACAGGCGCAGGCGGGTTCCTTCACAAACGCAAACCGGCTGTATGTTTGTTACAGCAATTGCAGCTGTTTCCCCGAAGATATCAAACTCACCCGGAAAAAACTGCAACGCCGGAGCCTAGTCAAGGAGCGATAACTACAGCTCCCTGGCAGCTCCCCGGCAGGCCTGGGATTAATACATCCAAGACCTGCCGGGCAGATGCCATGATTTCAAGCTCTTGGTCCGCTTTGTTAAATATTTGTCAGGACCTCCCTCTGTTTCAAGTTACTGAAATGCTGTTCCGCCAGACGGGGTCGCTGATGATCAGGCCAGGGCGTTATCCTGGGTTTCATTTTCGACCTCTTCAAGTGTTACGAACAGCGGTGGATCTTCCATGGCAAATACCATTTTCAACCCTGGGGAAAAATTATCAATTGAGTTTTCATCAAAACACAACTGGATTACTTTCTCACTGATCAGGTCCATCTGACCGTTTCGGTTTACTATTTTTGTCTTCATATCAAACCCCGCGAAAAACGCGCCTGAGGCACGATTTTAGCATTTACAATAATATCATGAATTATTCGCAAACTCATGACCTCCGAAAAAGCAGGTTGGGTGATCCGCTTCACCCAACCCTGTTTTCAAGACACACGACACCCGTTCGCATCCATTGCAAACAGATACGCTGTCACTCCATTCTGCACGGACTGCTCCCTTGCATTTTCAAGTAAGATCAGTGCAGGCGCTATTTGTAGTCCTTCTACCGTTCTAAAGCCCTACCAATTGGCGCTTCCCATCTATTTTGTAATCAGGCAACCCCTGGATCGCCCTTTAACTCAGTTATTCGGTTGTTATCCTCTTGTCAGTCAACTTCACAGCAAACTATCTGTAGAAATCTCTCTTATCATCCCATCAGGTTCAAAGGTTTCAGCTCACTTCGATTGTTAAACTGGGCACTTTTTGTCACCGACTTCTTTTCGTTGATGACGGATCGCCATCCATCCCGCAGCTCTTCCATCAGATCGCACACCTCATCTATATAGGAAACATTCTTCTGGATATTGGCATCAATCAGACGATTAAACATATAGACATAGAGTGACTTGAGGCTAGACCCCACTCTTCCCGATTGATCTGTGTTTAGAGAGGTCATCAATTCGGAGATGATGGCCTTTGCCTTTGAAATGGCGTTATGAGCTCCTTCCAGATCCTCCTTACTGATCTTGTTAGACGCTATTTTCAGATAACGGATGGTCCCATCGTAAAGCATCAAGATTAAGGTTCCCTGATCTTTTGTAGTTACCGCTGCTTTTTTGTATGCCTGATTGCTTTTTGTATATGGATTCATTTTTCCTTTATCTAAATGAATGGTTTTAATAGGTCTGTTTAGTACTTGTTCTAATCCCTATCTGTATCGACGTCATTAATCATCTATCACAGCTTGGCAAGTTCACCAGCCATATATTTCTGTTCAGACTTCAGCTGTCCCAGTTGAGCCTCCATCTTTGCAAACTTCAGCGACAGTTTCTCCCGCTTGGTACTGATCCGTTCTTCCAGTTTTTTCAACTCATCTTCGTAGTTATCCAACTGCTCTTCGATATTTTTTGTATAGATATCAAGGGCTCCTTTATTCGGTTCCATCACCTTATTGATATATTCCATGACTTTGGTACCAACACCTTTGGTGAAGATCATATTCCCCTCGACTCCGGGCCCGATCTGGTTTTCAGTCAGTGACACATAGAGCTTCAGGCCTTCGAATTCCGTCTCTTCAGGCCCAGTCAGAATTTGACCGCTGCCCGTCATGGCAACTCCATTAATCGTTCCCTGCACATCTTTTCCAACTTCTGAATTCCCACTCATCAGCGGGTGGTTAAGAATATCCTCGAGGTTCTCAACCCGGATAGACACCGTAGATTTACTTCCTGTGATATTCGAGCGAATCACAATCTCACCGTTTTTTGCCGTCACGACCACTTTCATTTTTCCCAGGCTCTTGTCATTGATAATCTTTCGTTGGAGGTCTTTTGCGATATCTTCCATCGTCCAGGTTCCGGTTTCCAGGGTAATCATCTCCGATTCCCGCCCGTTTACCGTGACATAAATATCTTTATTCGCATCGTTAATGACCACCGGACCAGCGATTTGCCGGGTGACGTATAGCCCTCTTGTCGCAGCTGAGGTGATATCGACGTCAAAACCCTTTTTACCACTAATCTTGGTCTTGTCAGATGATCCCAGGTATATGATACCGGTATTTTCCGAAATACCCTGGCTCCGGAACAGGTTGGCCACCGTTGTCAGGTCATCATTAATAGCGTTGGTCAACTTCTCTTCATCAGCGGTAATCAACCCTTCCTGGTTAATCTTCAGCCCGATTGAGATCATCATGTTCTGACTTACCTCCAGCCCCTGAATCGGATCAATAAAGATACGGTTTGCTTCTCGCTGTATCCTTGGCAAGTTTCGATCCCCCTGCAGCGGGGCAGCTTCATTCGTATCCTTGTTATACTTGGTCACTTCTTTGAAAAACTGAAGCATCGTGTTATAGGCTTCAGTAAATTCGGCGATTCCTTCGAGCGCCTTTTCTGTATCCCCACGAACACTTATGGTTACTGGCTTTTCATCAGTGGAAAGCAGGTTGAGTTTAACCCCGTCAATCACATCCTCAAGCGTATTGGTGGGATTGGTGATCAATAGACCACCCCCCAATTCCGTCGCTCCCAACCTTATTTCAGCGTCCTGTGGCGGCTGTATCACCGGTGTAAAGGTCCTGAATGAAAAACTGTCCGTTTCAAATATACTGCCTTCGCCTAGTGATAGAGACAGTCCTGAATCAAATTCAATCGCCTGTCCCGCCTGATAGTCTTCACCACCGACCTTCAAAACACCGCTATTCCCATCATTGTCTTCCCAGCTCAGTTCCAGTCCCTTGGTTACACCGACACTTCCACTTTTCATTGCAGTGAAGGTGTATACTTTCGGGTCAAAGTTGTTATAGACACCTGATATCTGCTTATGTGCGTTGCTGACCCTTGCCCCGGTCGGCTTCTGGATGGTGCTATCAAATCCCTCTTCACCCTCTTCTATCTCCGGTGAAATCCATTTTGTCAGGTCCGTAATGGCGCCACCTTCCCGGCGTTCCTCCTCATCCAGCCACCAGTAATCTGCGGTCGATTCCGCCTGGTACTCAAAAGTCGCATAGTCACCTTCATTCAGCAGGCCCGGTTTCAAGCTCAGCTCGAGCCCTTTACTCAGCGAGAGGATAGACCCGGGTTCATACCCCTGACCCACAAATGCTGTCCCCTTGATCCCATTTTCGGATTCATATTCGATCTTCAGGTCTTCCCCCTGACCAATCTGCCCGCTTCCAATCACCCTCAGGGTAAAGAGGTCGTCTTCTTCACTGTCAAAGGTCCCGGTGATGATCGGACCACCCTCTGTCGCCTGGCGTCCCCAGGATGTGGGCTGTGTAATGGCCGGGGCTCGTTCTTCATCCGTTTTCCACCAGTAGAGCTCAGATTCCTGGTTCTTTGCGCTGGCCGTAAATACGTCGTTAACAATGATCTCGCCCTCACCGAGTATCAAGCTGATGCCGTCAACAATCTCCAGCGGTTCACCCGGCGTATAGTTAAACGATCCCAGGTCCAGATACCCATACCGTCCAGTAGCGTCCTCCCAGCGCATCCGCAGGTTTTCGCTCACACCTACGATTCCGGTGTTAACCACTGTAAAGACCAGTTCCAGAGGATCTTCCCCGGTATATTCACCGATCAGTTCCGGTATGGCAGTCGATGCCCCCGTTCCGGTTGGAACCGGTGTTTCTTCCTCTGCTCTGACAATGCCATTCCATTTACCCGGTTGGAGATAGTAGGGGTCAAATGATGGTGCTTCTCCCTCTCCCTGCAGGTAGGATACAACCTTGATTTCTCCATCACGGCCGGTTTTCTTGCTGGTCAATACCACCTGGAACGGCTTTTCCTTGTTACCCGTTTTGATTATATTGGCGCTGACACCCGCATCAAGCGCATTGATGGCATCTACATATCCCTGCAGGTTGTCGTTGGTCTCATCAATTAAAACCTTCAGGTTCTGATCATTCCCGATAGTCATCAGAACCTCACCACGTCCGATTTGCTCCTCTTTGGAGGCAAATCCCTGGGACGCAATCTGGTGATTCGTCGCCAGTTTGTCAACAACCAGTGTATGCTTGCCTGGTTTTGCACCTGACGTTGCAATAGCCTCCACCACTTCCGGATTGCTGGACGTAACGATTTTACCTTCCCACAATGATTTCTTGGACAGCTTCTCTGCTGCAGTCTTCACCGTGTCCAGATAAACCTTCGTCTGCTTCCAGGCGTCCAATTCCAGTTTCTTGGCTTCCTTTCGCATCTCAACAGGCTCGACTTTCTTGCGCTCTGCTGCGATCATCTGCTCCACGATACCTTTGGTATCCATACCGGAAGCCAGACCCGTAATTACATTCGGATTGGAAGAAATTTCACTTGGCATTACTATCCTTGAATCTTGGAATCATTCGGCAAAAATTACCACTATCTCGCCAATGATGGGGCAATTAGCTGCTTGTTCCCGCTGATTCAGTCATCGAAAACAGGCCGGTTGCATATCGTCAGAGTCACAGGACTAGACAACAGAAGCTTTCTCCCACCTTGATTTTCGGTGGATGCCACCCCAATAAAGTTTTAATCCAAGAATAGGTTTACAAGTATTATTCCATGTTCGCCGGTTAGGTCGAAATTCCCTACCGATTATCTCCTTATCGGCATCAGTAAAAAAAACTTTAGCCCTGAACATATTATTTTGGCGAAACCAGGAATTTTTGGTTTCACCAAAATAATATCATCCATATGAAGAGCACCACTGCCTCCTGTTTCGATACAGTATCCAAATTGTCATGCACTAAAGGGAATCGTTTCCCAATAACCGTATCTCTTTATCGGAAGCCTGAATAAAAACTTGAGTTTTTTTTTGCAGTCAGCGCTCAAATAACAAGTTGGCCGAATGGGAGGGGTCTAATCGGAGGAGAGCAAAACAGGAACAGCTTTACCCGGAGGCGGGTGGGTGTGCCTGCTGAAAAGATAAACAGTCGGAAGTAGAGTGGGGGAAAGGATCGGGCTACATCTCTTCGGGCTCTTCTTCGGGTTCGTCCTTGATGTCAATTTGACCAAGAAGCTGAGAAATTCGATCAGCATGGTCGAAACCGCCATCGAAAATAAATTTCAGTCGGGGAGTGTTTCTGGACGTCAAGGTTTTTGCCAGTTTCGCCTGAAAAAAACCGCTGGCGTCATTCAATGCTTTTGTGATCACCTCCATTTCAGCCTTCGGATTGAAAACCGAGTAACGGACCAGAGCTGCGGCTGAATCCGGGCTGAGATTGACATCAACGATGGTAACACCCAGAAACTTCGGGTTGTTGGTGGACTTCTGAAGTATGGTTGAGAGCTTAATCTTGATCAGCTCTTTTTTTCGATTGGTATTAACATTTGCCATTCATTCTACCTTATCACGTCCTACTGAATAACCGATGGGAAACTGCAAATGAACAGCGTTAATATTTTAATACCCATTCTCGGTGCTTCCTGCCGGCGCCGGGCAAACCTCGAATCATCCCGGATTCCCCGCGCGACCGAACATTTTAGAGTTTTGCTGCCGTTTCCAACCTCTGGTAGGATTCCAGTTCGTCCCCCACCTTGAGATCCTTATACGACTCGATGCCAATGCCACATTCAAAACCGGACAGAACCTCTTTAGCCTGGTCTTTGAAACGTTTCAGCGATGCCAACCGTCCATCGTGTATAATCACGTTGTCCCGAATAACCCGTACCGGACAGTCCCTGACAAATTTGCCTTCGACCACTTTGGAACCAGCAATCGTACCAACTTTGGGGATGGTGAAGACTTCCAGTATTTCTGCTTTTCCCTGGATTTCCTCGCGAATAATGGGCTCCAGCATTCCTTCCAGCGCTTTTTTCACATCGTCGATGACTTCATAGATAACGCTGTATAGCCGGATATCGATATTCTCCTCGTTGGACAATTTCTTGGCCGCCGCATCAGGTCGTGTATTGAACCCGATAACAACCGCATCACTGGTTGTTGCCAGCAAGACGTCTGTGCTGGTGATAGCCCCTACTGCTCCCCGAATCACGCGAATGGCAACCTCTTCGTTCCCCAACCGGTGCAGGGCATCAGACAAAGCCTCCAATGATCCAATCACATCAGTCTTGATGATCAGCTTCAGGATACTTTGTTCGTCCTTACCCATCGATTCAATAAGGTTTTCCAGATTACGTCTCTGCTGCAGGGCTTGTTTTTTTGCCTTTTCCTTTTCAGCGCGTAACGTAGCGATCTGTCGGACCTTTTTTTCATCCTGACCGACATTAAAGCGATCTCCTGCCATTGGCAATCCGCTCAAGCCGACAATCTCGACTGGAACTGATGGCACCGCAGCATCAATCTTTCGCCCCAGGTCATTCCACATCGCCCGGACACGGCCATATTCGGTTCCAACCACATAGTTGTCACCAACATTTAATGTTCCGGTCTGAATGAGGATAGTTGCTGTATTACCGCGTCCCTTGTCAACCCTGGACTCAATGACAACTCCCTGGGCCAGTCGGTCAGGATCCGCCTTCAATTCCATTACTTCAGATTGCAAGTGAATCATCTCCAACAGTTTATCAATCCCGTCACCGGACTTGGCAGAAACCTTGATCATCGGAATATCGCCGCCAAATTCCTCCGGAACCAGCTCGTGTTCCATCAACTGCTGTATGGTTCTATCCGGATTCGCATCCGGCTTGTCACATTTATTGATGGCCACGATGATCTGAACACCAGCCGCTTTGGCATGATCAATCGCTTCAACAGTCTGCGGCCGAGGTCCATCATCCGCAGCAACTACCAGCACCACGATGTCTGTGACATCAGCCCCCCTGGAACGCATGGCGGTAAATGCTTCGTGACCCGGCGTATCTAGAAAGGTAACCTGCCCATCGTCAGTTTTGACATGATAAGCACCAATATGCTGTGTAATTCCACCCGCTTCACCACTAATGACATTCGTGCTACGGATTTTGTCCAGCAACGAAGTCTTACCATGATCCACGTGTCCCATTATGGTTACAACCGGTGAACGCAACTGGAGATTGCCCTTCTTGTCGACAATTTGCTCAATGCTGTCTTCAATGGACTCAAACTCGACCTTCAGATCAACACTGTGCTCCCCGGCAACCAATACAGCTGTCTCACCATCAATTGACTGGGTGATGGTTGCCATAATTCCCAAAGACATCAACGTTTTAATAATCTGCGGGACTCTAATCCCGATCAACCCGGCCAGGTCGCCGACCGTTATGAACTCGCCAACGACGAGATCTTTCTGTCTGGGATTAAACGTATGAACCTCCTTCCTGGTAATTTTTTGTTTTCGATTTCGATCTTTCCGCCTGGCTGATTTGGAAAACCGTTTTTTCGGTGTAAATTTTGCGGGTTTAGCAGCAAATGGAGTCTCTTCCGGCCCGAAATCCTCATCAATCTCCGCCAGATTCTCTGGAATAATTTTCTTAGGCAGCTTTGTTTTATCCTTGCGGGCAAAATCCTTGGCTGGTTTTCGTTTCTCACCTTCAAATTCCGGTTCAACAACTGGCTTTTTCGCTTTCGCGTCATCAACCGCTTCTTTACCGGGTTTCTTGACCTTCTTTCCGGCCTTTTTATCATCAACAGACTTCTTGTCATCACCCTTGACAGGTGTTTCTTCCTTGGCAACCGACTTGCTGACCCTCTTGACCCTGGTCTCGACCTTGCCTACTACAACCTCTTCTTCCGCCAACACCTGTTTTTTCTTTTCAGCAGCCTTTTTAGCCGCTATGTCCGCCTCTTCCCTCTCCTGTTTTCTCAGCGCTCTTTTCTCTGCTGCAGTAAAAGGCTTCGGCTCCACTCTCGTCTGAGCGGCCCGGATGATTCGCCTTCTGATATCCTTCGCTGATGTTTTATGCTTCTCCTCTTTTGCCTTGGTGGCCTTCTTCTTAGCGTTTTTTTCTTCAACCGTCTCTGAAACCTCAACTTCCTCAACCGCCTCTTCCGGTTCAGCAACCTCAACAGACTCCACAATATCCTCAACTTCTGCGGGCTCTTCCGGCTCAACAGCTTTTACCGCTTTTTTCCGAACGACCTTTTTCGGTTTCTTGTCGTTCTTCTCTTTCTTGACGTCCTTCTCTTTCTTGACGTCTTTCTCTTTCTTGTCGTCCTTCTCTTTCTTGTCGTCCTTCTCTTTCTTTGCAACTTTAGTAGCTTTGGTGCCTTTGGTAGCTTTAGTCGTCTTAACCGCCTTTTTCTTCTTGGGCGCTTCAACTTCCTCTTCTTCCTGCAGTTCCTCTTCGACCTTGAGCGACTCCTTTATCTTCTTTCCCTCTTTTGCCTTTTTCACCGAGATAATGCGGCGGCGAGTTCGCTTTGGCCCGTCTGGACTCGCAACGATACTATCTTGAAACCGCGCGGCAGGCTCAAGAAAATCTTTCCTGATAACGGTGATCTGTTCGTCGGACAGGGCAGCGAAATTACCTGAAATATCTATATCTAGACCATTAATCCGCGTTATCAGGTCTTTTGTGGGAATATTCAGTTCTTTTGCCAGTTCAAACACTCTCAATGACATGAACAAACCTCCGGAAATTTACTTTTCAGTTCAAACCAACTGACATATTTCAATCATCATTCACCGGTGCTGCAAAGCACTGGTTTAAAAAAAAGGTACTACTTGTTACTTTTCAGCTGAGCTACCATCAGAAACGCTATTTTCACGGTCAGCCGGGTTTTCAGCAACCTCATCCGACTCGTTTTCTCCGGTCTCCGGTGTCGACTCCACAGATTCAGCTTTTACATCTTCGTCTTCGGCAGCCGCTGCTTCCTTTTCAGGAACCACTGACTCTTCAGAATTCTCCTCTTCGGACGAACTGTCAACCACCGGTTCTGTTTCAGCCGGTTCAGCACTTTTTCCATCCGAGCCAGGTACTATCTCATCTGCCACCGCTGCTTCCGCTTCCATACTCTCTTCAGCAACCACTGTTTCTTTTTGAGCCTCCGCCGGAGCTTCTTCCTTTAACTCCAAACCCGACTCCCAGGCGTTGATATTGATCATGATCCCGGTTAATTTGGACGCCAGACGAACATTCTGTCCCTGTTTACCAATAGCCAGTGACAACTGATCCTGGGCGATCCTGATATCCGCTGAACGGTTCTCTTCGTCAAGGTCGATCTCCATGATATCAGCCGGAGCCAATGAGTTGGCAATAAACTGTTCCAGACCTTCCGACCACTCGATTACATCAATCCGTTCGCCACACAATTCTGAGACGATGGATTGTACCCTGGAGCCACGCATACCGACACAGGCACCTACCGGATCTACGTCTGGATCATTGGTATAAACGGCTACTTTCGCCCGCCTTCCGGGTTCCCTGGCTGCAGCAACCACTTCAATGATCCCGTCATAAACTTCGGGAACTTCGACTTCAAACAACTTGATCAAAAAATCTGGATGGGTCCGTGAAACTATGAGTTGGGGTCCACGTCCGTCAGACAGCAGATCAATCAGCAGTACCCTGACATTTTCACCAGGTTGTAGTTTTTCAAAGGGAATCTGCTCACGATATTCCATGACAGCTTCCACAGCATTGCCAATCGTGATGATCACACGACCCCGTTCAACTCTGGATACCGAGCCATGGATAATTTCACCCTTCTTCTCTGCATATTTCTCGATCACCGACTCCCTTTCCGCTTCGCGAATCTTCTGGAAGATCAGCTGACGGGCGGTCTGCGCAATCACACTCTTAAACTCGTTACTGTCAATCTCATACTCAACTTCATCCCCACACTCTGCCAGAGGGTCGAATTTGATCACTTCATCCAACGGAATTTCGTTGTCCGGATCTTCCACCTCATCCACAACCACTTTGTAATGCATCAGATCGATATCACCAGACTGTGGGTTCAAGGCGGCTTCTATATTTTTGTAATTTTTATATTTTTTATAAGCTGCGCCCACGATTGCATCTTCAATTGCCTCAACAATCGCTTCCTGATCCAGTCCACGTTCATGGCTCAACTCGATAATTGCTTCCAATAAACCACCAGGTTTCATGAAACACTCCTATTGGTATAATTTAAGTCCTGGTTAAATAAAGGCCGTTTTCTGCCCCGAAACCCGCCTGCTGCTAATCTCAACCTCAACAGCACTTATATATCAGGAAACAGTTGAATTTTTTTGATCTGCTCCAGATCTGCTACTAGCTCCTCACTCTCCCCGCAAATCGTTAGTTTTCGATCCTGAAAACGGGTCAGTGTCCCCACAAATTTATTGTGACCCGACAGCGGTTCAATAAAAACCGCTTTTACCCGAGCCTGTAGATTTTTTTCGATATCCCTGTCCGTCTTCAATCGACGAAAAATTCCAGGCGATCCCACTTCCAGATGATATGGAAAGGGAATCGGGTCCTCAACATCCAGAGCCAATGAAATTTTCCGGCTCAGTGTCGCACAATCGCCAACAGTCACACCCCCTTCCCTGTCAATCGCCACATCCAGGATCTGCTGCCCACTCTCATTCCTCAGAACAATATCCACCAGCTCCAGACCAGATATTTTTGCCAGTGGCTGAATGATGCCCGTTAGTACGTTAAATTGACTCTCAGACAGCTGCATATCCTTCCGACGGGTTCCCTGATACCAACAATTTGGTAAGATCCTGTATATGTAATTATATTAATTTTTAAAAGTAACATTTTCAGGGCTCTTATGCAATGTGATTTTCCCAAAAATCATCTAAATACAAGCAATCCAGGCCCTGTTTACCCATCTTTTTATTTTTACAGACCTTAACCCATTCCTGGATTCAGCACCGTGAACGGCGCCACAGGCCTCTGCACATATCCCTGCAGCCTTTCTTAGATTAAATCTGCTGCCAGGCGAAGCCGTTTTTCTGAAGTGTCATTTTCAAATGTTTTTTCCACTGACGTTTTTCAACAACCAGAGAATATTCCCTTTTGCCAAATTAATATGAACCGGCAACCATTTTCCATATAGCCCAATTTTTGCGGTCATTGCGGGCTTTTTCCGACACTCTTTGACAAAGGTGTCAAACAGATTTTTTTGGGTTGAACCTTTTTTTAAATTTTTAAACCCTGTAGCATTGAAGACATGACAATTTTCCGTATTACATTCTCTACAGATCATCCCAGGAGGAAAAAATGATTGATCGTAAGTTAAAACATTTTCATCTCATAATAGCTGTCGCGCTTGTCGCACTCTTCATAACTGCGGGCTGCACACCGAAAAGGGTTACACGGGTTGGAACCTCGGAGGTAACCGATTTATCAGGCAAATGGAACGACACGGATTCCCGATTGGTTTCCAGAGGTATGATAGATGATGTGTTAAGCAGGATGTGGTTACGCGATTATTCTAGAAAGGAAGGTAGAAAGCCGAGGGTCATTGTGGGTACGGTTGCCAATAGAAGTCACGAACATATTGCCGTCGATTCTTTTGTAAAAGACCTTGAGAGGGAATTGATCAATTCAGGCAGAATTTCGTTTGTCGCATCAAAAAGTGAACGGGTTGAGTTGCGTGAAGAGAGGGAGAACCAGCAGACTCAGTCTTCACAAGAGACCGCCAAGCGTCTGGTTCAGGAAAAAGCAGCAGACTTCATGTTAAAAGGAGCCATCCTGACCATTCTTGATGAACTCGAAGGAACGAAGGTTAAGTTTTATCAGATCAACTTGGAACTGATCAATATTGAGGACAACGAAAAGGTCTGGATTGGGGAAAAGAAAATCAAAAAGGTCATAAAAAAGGGCGGATATGGATTATAAAGGAGAGGTTCCATGTCGGTGAGAGTCCTACTACTGATCCTGTTTTCAGGAATCGCTATCGGGTGCACATCACCAACCCGAAAACATTTTACTGAAATTGAAAAAAGCGCTTCCAAGGGGAATTATCAGGCAGGAATTAAAATTCTCGAGAAAAACAAAAAGGAATACCGGGAAAAGGACCGTGTCGTGTACCAGGTCGAACTGGGGATGCTGTATCATCTGGCGGGTCAATTTAAAAAAAGCAATCAGCAACTGCAAAGTGCTGAAGAACGAATGGACGACCTTTACACAAAAAGTATTTCCGACGAAGCAAGCTCGTATTTCACAAATGACTACTCACTGGCCTACGCGGGAGAGGATTTCGAGCGGGTAATGGTCAACGTGTTCGGCGCCATAAACTACACGTTCCTGAATAAGTGGGATGATGCCCTTGTAGAGGCCAGAAGGGTGGACCACAAGTTAAATGTGATTAACAGTAAATATGAAGATAAAAATGTTTATAAGGAAGATGCCTTTGCCCGGTATTTGAGTGGCATTCTCTTCGAGGCGCAGGGGGAGAAAAATGACACATTCATCTCCTACCGAAAGGCCTATACCTCTTATGGAGTATATAAGAAGGAGTATGGAACCCCAGTACCAAAACGCCTGATGGCAGATCTGCTGCGAGCAGCTAAAAGCCTCGGGCTGACCGAGGAATATACCAGCTATCGTCGTAAATTCGGAAACATCGAGGAGTTGCCCGCTGATGTCTACCGAGATAAGGGAGAGTTGATTTTTCTCAGTTATAATGGCCTCTCCCCGATAAAGGTTGAAGACCCGATTTTTATAAATTTGGCAAAACCAGGTGCCGGCTTCTATAGAATGAAAATTGTGTTCCCCAGATTCCGCAAACGGTCCAATTCTGTGGGTTATGTCAAAGTTTCGATGAAATCCACCAAGGGGAAGGTCATATCGACACGTACATTTGAAGCGGAGAATATTGAAGCCATTGCCATCAAAAATTTGGACGATCGCATCGGTCGAATTCGCGCCAAAGCCGTTGCAAGAGCTTCGGCGAAATTTCTGGCCACTGCGGTTGCACAACAGGAAGCACGCAAACGAGGGGGACAACTTGCGGGGCTGCTGGTGGGGCTTGCTGGTAATGTAGCCGCAGCAGTAACCGAAACCGTTGATCAACGCTCGTGGCGTCTATTGCCGGCCTCCATCCATATGGGCCGTCTTCTGGCACCGCCTGGAACCTATCAGGTTACCATTCAATATTACAACCGTAGCGGTCAACCCATGGAAACCAGGCAAATGGGCGTAATCACCATTCGCCCAGGCCAAAAAACCTTCTTAAACAACCGGTACTCATTATGAAAACTGTCAAAAAACCGTTCACCCCGGAACGCAGGTTGACCGTTGCTGCGGGAATGCTTTTTCTGTTTCTGTCTTTATCTGCCTGCTCACTTTTCGGAGACAAACAGCCGGATTGGATCAGCGGTCCCAGCGCAAAATACCCTGAGAGCAGCTATATTCTGGGTGTGGGCCACGGAGACAGTGAACGGAGTGCAGAGAAAAATGCGGTTGCCACCATTGTACAGCCTTTCCGGACACCCATAAAAGGGGCCGAGATCGTTGAAACCTGGGTCGATTCCACAAAACAGGTATACAAACTGGCAATTCTGGATCGGAGAAAAACTGCCCGAATGCTTGGCGATCGGATCGAGGAACTCAATGGAATTGTCAACAGATATGATCAGGTCATCCTGGATTCCGCGGATAAGCTGATGGCAGCTCAGAGCTACGAACCCATGATTCAGACGATAAAAAAACGGGATACCTATGATAGGGATTACCGAACGGTCAATCTCAACAGGCAGGGGCATACCTTTGAAGTGACGCTGGGGAAAGCCGAAGCAGATCTGCAAAATTTTCTGGCCAAAGAGTTCAGCATCGCCATTAAAATCATCGGCCCTAACGCGGAGCAGGTTAGAGCCGTCCTGGCGGAGTATCTAACCGCAGAAGGCTTTTCAATTCTCGGGCAGTCGACTCAAACCGCTAATATCATTATCAAGGGAAAACTGGCTTTCAAAAAGCTGGATATGCCATCAAAACACAAGTTTATTCAGTGGCATGCGGTTTTTCAATTGATCAATCAGGCAAACAACAAAGAGTTCGGCACCATCCTGCGAAAAGGACGAGAGGTGCATGTCAGTTACCAGGCCGCTGAACAGGCAGCCCTCGAAACACTTATTAAGCAGATAGATAAAAATTTCGCCAAAGATATTTTTGCCTACGTTTTTGGCAATTAATCCAGGAACTGATACTGCTGATTTCTCCGCCCTCACATCTGGAGTAATAGACACCTGCTGAGAGGGTGGGGATCCCGCACTGACAAAACACAATCTGCCAAGAGATCCTGCAACCGGCCCAGCAATAACACTCCTGATTAAAATGAAATCATACGACAGCTATCTGTTCGACGCGGACGGAACCCTGATTGATACGGCGGAACTTATTTTTCAGTCATTTCTCTATACTTGTAAAAAGTATGGTGATTTTACCATCGACAAACCCCGGGTCATCTCAGGCATCGGGCAGCCGCTTGTACAACAGATTCAGGAATACCTGGGCAGGCTTTCAGAAACAGAACTGGCCACTGTTCTGGAGGATTACCGGGATTACCAGCTGGACATTTATGGCGGCCACCTGAACATTTTCCCAGAGGTCCGGGAGACATTGACCACATTAAAGCAGAACGGAAAACAAATGGCCGTGGTTACCTCCAGAAAAATGGATACGGCAGAACTCTATCTCAAAACCTGCAATCTGTTTGATATATTCGATGTCATTATCACGCCGGAATTCACATCAAAGCACAAACCCCATCCTGAACCAGCGTTGAAAGCATTGGAGGCAATCAACGGGAAGGCCGGCAACGCCCTGTTTATCGGCGATGCTTATTTCGATATCGAATGTGGGCAGCAGGCAGGGACGGACACAGCCTTCGTTTCCTGGAGCCTGAATGATCCGGACACGATTAAGCCTGCTCCAACTTACGTTCTCCAGAAAATGTCCGATTTGCTGGTTTGAGCAGATATCTGCACTTAACCCTATGACTGCCTGCCTGATAGACGGCTGTTATGCAACCCCCGCCTTTTGATAAACCGAGAGAGGCCAACCCCGAATAGAGGAAACAG
>JAOZRE010000022.1:19613-21819 GCA_029940215.1 bacterium
AAGCGAGCAGCAGGTTTATCGGATCAGTTATGGCACTGCCAAGCAACACAAATGAAACCATGCCCGGAATAATCCCCAGAAAGGCCCCGGCCGCCAACTGGACCTGCTTTACTCGTTTTGAATCCATTAAACCCCATCCTGTTTTTCAAATTGCTGAACAAACTGTTCAACATCGGTCACTGGTTCCCGGCAGGCACCCATAGATAAGGATTAGAATCCCAGGAGGGGGGCGTTGGGATCTTTCACGAAGGGGTTAGACATTCTTTCAAGCCCAATGGATGTGACAGCACCATGGCCTGTGTGCACCACCAGATTTTCGTCCAAGGTGAACAATTGGCTGCGAATCGACTCCAGAAGCTGTTCATGGTTGGAGCCGGGGATATCCGTCGGCGCAATGCCACCACAAAAGAGCGTATCTCCAACAAAGACATGTTCATCGAACAGGAAGCAGACACCGCCGGGTGAGTGCCCGGGTGTCTCCAACACCCTGAATGAACAGTTGCCAAAGCGATATGTCTGTTGAACGTCTAACCAGGCATCGACCTCAGGCGGTGTTTCATCTGGAAAGCTGAACTTCCGGGCCCCTGCTGCGAAAGCAGCCAGCACAACCTGCTCTTTTTTGTGAAGATAAAAAGGAACCCCCTTCTGCCGCTTGATTTCGCTGACAGCCCCCACATGATCTGCATGACCATGAGTGGCAACAATATACACCAGCTTGAGGTCATGGCTGTCTATATAATCCAGGATAAGACCTGCTTCAGCTCCTGGGTCAATAACAATCGCCTCACCGGTTTCCTCACAGCTTAGTACATAGCAGTTGGTTAAGAATGGTGGAATAACGATCTTGTGCAGGTTCATTTATCTCTCCAGTAACGGTCGTGAACACCCATGGATTTTTTTCCAGGGCGTGTGGTTTCTATAGCGCTGAACCATCACCATACCTGTGAGCGCCTGAAACCTCAATAGCAGGCTGGTGTCTCAAAAAAATACAACTTGTGGCAGCTTCCCTACTGATTTTTCCTGGCCTAGTTTGGACCGTTGCAGGAACACAGCCGGCATCAAATAAAAATCGAATCCCAGACCTCCGCAATTTTGTGCTGTAACCCATCAAAGCTATCGTCAGGGACAAAGGCCCCTTTTTCCTGCAGATTCAGGCGATGAACCTCGGATCGATATTTCAGGTAGGTCCCCCGCAGCAGGTTCGCTGTTTCATTCTCCAGGATGCCGGTCTTGTTCAGGGTGCCGATCAACCGGACATTGTCCGACCAGCGAGCCAGCTCTTCAAATTCATGCCCATGCAGCAGAGAGAGATACTGAACGATAAACTCGATGTCGATAATGCCGCCCCGCCCCTGTTTGATATCAAATACACCCTCTGAAGGTTTTTCAAGTTCCTTTCTCATTTTAACCCGCATGGAGCTGATATCCTCTTTTAACTTTTCCGGGTCGCGACGCTGGGTGATAATCTCCTTTTTGATCTCCCTAAACCGCGTAAACATCCTACCATCACCGCAAATCGGGCGGGCGCGCAGCAATGCCTGGTGCTCCCAGGTCCAGGCCTCTTCCTTCTGATACTCCCTGAAACTTTCCAGGTTACTCACCAGGATACCGGAACTGCCATTCGGCCGGAGTCGCATGTCAATTTCATATAGCCGACCCGCCCGCGTATTGGCCGTCAACAGGTGAACAATCCTCTGCCCCAGACGCACATAAAATTCCGGATTGCCCATGGTTTTCTCTCCGCCGGATGTCTCACCATCAACAGCAGCGTTCAAAAACACCAGGTCCAGATCCGACCCATAACTGAGTTCAAGACCGCCCAACTTCCCATAGGCAACAATCAGAAACCCCAGTTCGCAAGGCTCCCCATCGAGTTCGGCTACGGGTTCTCCATATCGGTTGACCAGAAAATCCCAGGAAAGTCCGAAGGTTTGCGACAGGATCGTCTCCGCCGTGTGGGAGAGGTAATCGCTGACCTTCATCAACTGAAAGGCCCCGGCAATATCAGCGGCAGCCACTTGAAACACATTCACGTTCTTAAAAATAATCAACTCCTCCAGCTGCTTTTCCAGGTCATCCTCCGAAATCTGAAGCAGCCGGCGATGAAGAGACATCTCCAACTCCTCTCTGACGGGTGGCTTGTAAAGGGTCTCCAGATCCATCAGCTCATCCAGGATGTCAAACGACAGAGCGCCACCGTTCGCAC
>JAOZRE010000022.1:21829-24307 GCA_029940215.1 bacterium
TAGCTCATCCAGAAGTAGGGGATGACGCGCCAGAAAACTGACGATCCAGGAACTGGCATTGGCCAGCTCCACCAGATGAGTCAGTGCATGGGGATTTTCCAGCAGCAGCGACAGGTAACTGCTGCGCTGCTCAATGGCCTGGATCAAGTCGAAAACACGCTTCAGAGCAAGTTCCGGCTGTTCTGATTGACCCACTTTATTAAGAACAATGGGTATCAGTTTATCCAGCCAGTCACGCCCCTTTGCACTTAACCGTTTGGTTGCGGAATCCTCCCGCAACCAGTTCAGGGAGTTAGTAACCGCCTCTATGTCACCAAATCCAGCCTTTTCCAGGATGTTAACAGACTCTTCCTGTTCGGATTGCCCAAGCCAGACATCGCTCAGGCCAGCCACAGTCAGATCAGTACCGTTGCCATCCTCCTCATGGGACAGGAGATCGTTGAAGTGAAAATGTACCTTAGCCATGTGGGAAGAGAGCTGTTGATAAAAAGAGGCCCAGTCTTTGTATCCCAAAGATGCCGCCAGGCGAAGTCTCTGGCGTCCATCAATGGGCAACTCGTGCACCTGCTGGTCGGAAAACTCCTGCAGGCGGTTTTCTGCAAGCCTTAAGAATCGATAGGCATTTGTCAGTTCATCACATACCACCGGGTTTATATAAGTATCCCGGGTTAACAGCGCAAGTACCTTCAGAATACTTCGTTCCTGCAGATGAGCTTCCACACCGCCCCTGGCCAGCTGAAAAATCTGCCCGAAAAACTCGATCTCACGTATACCACCCGCCCCGATCTTGATGTTGTCTTTAAGCCCTTTCCGCTCTATCTCCGCTGCAATCTTATATTTCATTTCCCGCAGCGAGTCATAGACCCCATAGTCCAGATAACGTCGATAAATAAAAGGGCGCAGTCGCCGCAGCAGTTCTTCTCCGGTACGTCGATCACCACCCATGGGCTTGGCCTTTATCATGGCATAACGCTCCCATTCTCTACCCTGGGTCTGGTAATAGTCCTCCAGTGCGTTAAAGCTCATGGTCAAAGGGCCCGCGTCCCCGAAAGGTCGCAGTCGCATATCCACCCGAAAGAGAATCCCTTCGGGTCCCTTCTCATTAAAAACCTTGAGAAAGGACCTGCAGAGCTTGATGAAATACTCTTCGTTGCTCACTGAACGTGGACCATCCGCGGTGTAGCCTGCTTCTGGAAACGTAAAAATCAGGTCAATGTCTGACGAATAGTTCAACTCCCGTGCGCCTAACTTTCCCATACCCAGAACGATAACCTCCAGCGGCGAACCACCTTCGCCCACCGGCACCCCCAGTTTCAAGCACTGCCAGCCATGCAGTTTGCGGAACGTCAGGTCAATGCAGGATTCCGCCAGATCAGACAGGTTTTCCAACGTCTCCTCCAGCGGTGACAAGTAGTTGATATCCCGCCAGGCGATCCGGACCATTTCACGGACACGGACCCAGCGCAGGGCTTGCCCCATTTCTGTTTCGGCAGCCACTTCATCAATTGCGGCCTGGATTTTCTGATTAAAGGTTGCGATGTCATAAGAGCGCTGCAGATCGCCGCTTTCAAACAACTCTTTCATCAAGGCTGGGTTGAGCCTGAAACTCCTCGCGATAAATTCACTGTATACAATGGCCCGATCCAGATCGTCCTGCTGTTCTGCAGCGATCGTAATCGACACACCAGCCTCTTCGGCTGCTTTCCAGACAAGGGAAAGTTGTTCGTCAC
Organism: bacterium; assembly: GCA_029940215.1. GTDB lineage: Bacteria > SAR324 > SAR324 > XYD2-FULL-50-16 > XYD2-FULL-50-16 > JAHJRI01. Next base: position 23,560 of record JAOZRE010000022.1, read on the forward strand.
ACGCTTCCCTGAAACTGTCAGGGATCTTCATTTTTTCAATCATCCTGTCCTTGATATCGCTCTGGCAGAGCTTACAATATAAACATCAATTCCTTAAAAACGGCCATGAAAGGCAATTCCATCGATCAACCGGGAAACCTTATTTTAAACTGGCCTGGGGATCTGTCAACTTTGTTTTTTTGTGTCAATTTTGTCGGTTTTGTCAACTTATGTGATATTACAAGTTGCTGTTTTTATAACTTTTTATTGTGGCACCCCCTTTGCAATCTTTAACCCCCTAACAGTAACGCAGCAGAACAGCCGATGCGCAATAAACAGCCAGAAGGAAAGACACATTTTCCGAATTCGACACGTTACCTGATAATAGATCAATCCGGACAGTTTTCATTGTTTCACATCATGATAAAGAAAAAACACGTAACTGGCCAATAACAGAGTGACCCCCGGCCGGGCAATGATGTTGTCCAGATCAGGACAAGCATTACCGGTTCAACCCAAAATAGAGGAGAAAGCAAATGACACCGTCTGAAGTTATCGCATATGCCAAAAAGAATGGCGCAGTAGCTGCTGATATCAGATTTATGGACTTCCCTGGCATCTGGCAGCATTTTACAGGTCCCATATCAGAAGTGGGTGAAGAAAATTTTGAGGATGGATACGGCTTTGACGGCTTCAGTATTAGAGGCTGGCAACGGATCCATAACAGCGACATGCTTGTTGTGCCGGACGCCACAACCGCGAAAATGGA
>JAOZRE010000242.1 GCA_029940215.1 bacterium
AGGCTGATATTAACATCCAGATGGTCTTTTTTATAGATAAACCGATACGTATTGTAACCCACCCGGCCAACCCTGACCCCCGACTCCAGCTTACTAAACTCCCTCTCACTCTTTGGATTTTCCACAAGATGCTTGGAGTGAATAAAACTATGGCTGTCCCTGATTTCGTTTCCAACAGCCAGCCCGCAGATCTCCATCCTCAGGGCATCCCGTGTCTTAACCGGGATATCCATACCATCCAGTTCCTCCAAACTGTCAACGCCATAATTTCCAAATTTTATCATCTTTAATGCATTTTCCACATCGTTTTCCAGTCCGATCAGGGTCGGATAGACCCCTGCGAAAAAAGATGGGATAAATTTCCCGTTGATCTTCACCGGCTTCAGATAAAGAGCGTAAAGCACAGGAAATTCAACCAGATTCCAGGAAATGGCATCGTCCTGAATCTTGGAGTCGGGCAAAACAAAATGATCAACAGCTTTATCTCCGGAATAGCCGACCTGTTGAAGCCGTTTCACTGCATCAGGCGGCTGGCCCAGGCTTATTTTCTGGTTAATCTCTGGAATTTCGACGACAAATACACCGGGATCCAGCTTGTTCACCAGCAACCTGCCTCCATCGCTGATGGTCCGTTGTATTCTCTTCATTCAACCCTCCATTTTCTTCTCGTTTTCAGGGGCAGACTGGCCTCAACAGAACCCGGGGGAAAAGGGTAAGACAATATTCTCGCGACAAACCAGCAAACCACCTGCAGGCTTTTCCCGAAGGCTAACCTTGCCGGTATCGTGCTTCCGCACAGTTGAGCAGATCAATCACCTACCGTATGAACTTTCGGCTTTCAGCTTCGGTGGCACTTTACATGATCTACAAAGTGAGTTCAAGGGGCATTTTAACGCAGGATTTAACCATGCGTCAGACCTGCACAGATTTTGGATAGTAAGGTGTGCCAGTCAAGGTGACTGGAAAGGGAGATTCGCTACTAGAATCTTGCAGGAAGGTGTATGCCTGCTCTTTTTACAATATCAGCCGCGTGGGCTTTTGCGGTTTGAATCAACGCCGCTTCATCGACTACCATGACCTTTCCATCCTTAAGCAGCCATTTTCCGGTGCACATGGTTCCGGTCACGTTTCTGGAGTGATTGGCATAGACCAGGTTGGCGATGGGATCGTGGTATGGGATACTGCCGATGTGGTTCAGGTCCAGGATGCAGAGGTCAGCCTGTTTTCCGGGCTCCAACGACCCGATTTCGTTCTCCTGTAGCAGGGTTCTGGCGCCGTCAACGGTGACCATTTCCAGAATTTTTTCCGCCGGCATCAACTCAGGATTTAGAAACCGTCCTTTCTGCAACAGAGAAGTGAGATACATCTCATCCCAGATATCCATCCGGTTATTGGAAGGGGCACCATCTGTTCCAATGGATACACAGATCCCTTTCTGAATCATTTTCGGAACCTCTGCAAAACCCAAAACCCGCATGGCAGCTGCCGGATTATGGGATACCTTGACATTATGCAGGGCAAACAGATCGATCTCCCGGTCTGTGAGCCAGACGGTATGAACAGCCAGGAACTTTTCGTCCAGCACACCCAGATTGTTCAGGTGTTCAACAGTGGTAGTGCCGTATTTTTCCTTAACGAAAAGGTTTTCATCGGGTATTTCTGCCACATGCATGTGAATACCGACACCGTATTTATCTGCCAACTCCTTGCTTCTGCAAACCAGCTCGCTGCTGTTATTGAACATGGTACGCAGTCCCACCCAGACCCTGATTTTTCCATCATTGCTAAGGTGAAACTGCTTGATGTTCTCTTCTTGAATGTCCAGCATTTCCTGCGTGGAAAGCTGCCATTTCTCCGGCAGCCCTTCTCCGCAGTCCATGGCCGATTGAGCCAGGGTGGCTCTGATACCGCACTCCTGCGCTGCTTTAGCCATCCCGCTGACGAATTGACCTCCGGGTTCTGCGATACTGGTAACACCGCAACGGATCTGCTCCACCATACAGGCCAGGGAAGAGATATAGGAATCCGATTCGGTGAGATTTGATTCGTAAGGCCAGATACGTTCATGAAGCCAGGTAAGGAGGTTCACATCATCGCCCAATCCCCTGCCCAGCTGTTGGGACAGGTGAACATGCGAGTTAATAATCCCCGGCAGCACAATTTGTCCCTTCAAGTCCACAATTTCAGCATCAGGCAGGACCGCACTCTGATCAACCCGACCAACCGATATGAGTTTGTCATCTTCAATCAGGATATCTCCTGACTCATAAACATCGCGCGACGGATTCATGGAGATAACATAACCGTTCTTCAAATAAATCTGTTTTCCCATCATATTCTCCTATGTAATAAAGACTGCAGGATAATCCGTTTCTCACTTCCTGATCAAACTTCCAGTTTTCAACAACTATTTAGGTGATTATGAAAAAAGATGGATCAGCGGTTATTTCGAATATAGGGTTCGCCCAGGGCGGCCGGGGTACGGTTTTTACCGATGGAAAAAAGCAGAACCAGCACGGTAATAACATAGGGGAACATATTAAACACCTGTGACGGGATACCGAAGCCCATGGTTTGCATCCGAAATTGCAGGGCCTCTGCCGCTCCCACGAGGATTGCGGCCATCAGTACCCCCACCGGATGCCGCCTGCCGAGAATAACCACCACCAACGCGATATATCCCTTCCCCGAGGTGATGTTTTCCATGAAAAATCCCAGCAGTGCGAGTGTAAGATAGGATCCACCCAACCCGCCGAAAACACCGTTCAACAGCGCTGCCCGATAGCGGGTACCTGACACACTGATGCCTGCTGCGTCCGCAGCTCTGGGGTGTTCTCCAGTCGCCTGAATATTGATCCCCCATTCGGTACGATGAAGCACCACATAACAGAGAGCCACCAGCAAAAAGGTAAGGTAGATAAACGGGTCCTGATTGAAGAATGCGGGGCCGATGATGGGAATATCTGAAAGCAGGGGGATGGCAATCTGGTGAACCACCGGGCACTCAGGCAGATCGGTCGTCCGACCGAAAGCCATGAGGAAGAAAAAACTGGTCAGACCCAGCGCCAGAAAATTCAACGCCAGCCCGGCAATGGTTTGATCAACATTCAGCCGGACACTTAGATAACCATGGATCATTGAGATAAACACCCCGCCGAGGCAACCTCCCAACAACCCCAGCAGAATACTCTGACTGTAGTAGGCAAAGATAAAGCTGAAGAAAGCGCCGCTGAGCATGATGCCTTCAAGACCGATGTTCAGGATACCGCTCTTCTCAGAAAATGTCTCCCCCAGGCCCGCCAGGGTCAGAGGAGTGGCCATACGGACAGAGGCGGCAAGCAGTGCGGTAAGAATACCTATTAAACCTGTATCCATTTTCCAGTTGTCCTTATGTTGAACGGGATTTGATCCAGTATTGGCGGCCCAGAATCAGGACCACCAGGAGTCCCATGATGATTAAAGAGATAGAAGCAGGCACCCCGGCCCTGCGCTGCATAGTAGTAGCCCCTATCTGCAAGGCGGCTATTCCTACCCCGGCCAGCACCACACCAAATGGATGATTCCGACCCAGCAACGCCACAATGATAGCGATATAACCAAATTCAGGAGAGATCCCCTCCATCAACCGGCCATGCACCCCCAGGATCTCGCTGCCGCCAGCCAGCCCGGCAAGGCCGCCGCTGATGAGCGAAGAGATCACAATGGTTTTTTTCACCGAGATCCCGGAACAGCTGCTGGCACGCGGATTATTGCCCACCGCACGCAGCTCAAAGCCCCAGGTGGTTTTATACAGGAACAGGTAAACCAAAACAGCACTGACCAGCGCAACCAGCAAGCCTGCATGCAGTCTGGTGGGATCTGCAAGAAAGGGTAGATGCAGATCATCCGACAACCTTGGAGACATGGGCAGGGGAGAGGTTTTATTGGCCATTACCGTACGGACCAGAATCCCCACAATATTGATGGCAATGTAGTTGAACATGATCGTATTAATCACTTCTGGAATTCGATACTGGCTCTTCAAAAAGCCGGGGATCACAGCCCAGATTCCCCCCAGCAGAAATCCGGCCATCATGGCGATTCCCAGGTGAAGATACAGCGGCATCGCCGGCAGATAGAGCCCGGCCCAGGTGGCACCGATTGCCCCCATATATAGCTGTCCTTCTGCCCCAATATTGAAAAACCGGGCCTGAAACGCTACAGCTACGCCAAGACCGGCCAGAATCAGCGGAGTCGCCCGGACCAGAACTTCGGTAAAACTATAAAACGAACCCAGGATACCAGAGAAAAACGCTCCAAACGCCTTGCCCGTATCCGCTCCAACCGCCAGGACCAGAATCGTTCCAACCAGTGCGGTAATAGCTGCGATTAGAATCATAGAGCCCAATTCGCCTAGAATCTTCACTTGGTTTCTCATGCCACACCTGCCATTTTCAATCCTATTTCTGCCAGGTCGATGCCGGCATGGTTATTCAGCAAACCGGTAATGCGTCCATCAAAGATAACCGCTATGCGGTCACTCAGTTTTATCAACTGGTCCAGGTCTGCTGAAATCAATAGGATACCGGCTCCCCGATCCCGCTGTGCCAAAAGCAGCTTGTTAACAAACTCCTCAGCCCCAATATCAAGTCCCCGGGTAGGTTGGCTGGCAACAATCAACTTGGGGATGCCATCCAGTTCCCGAGCCAGGATGATTTTCTGCTGGTTTCCTCCCGACAGGTATCGGACCAGCGTTCCAACTCCGGGTGTCTTCACCTGATAATCCGTAATAGTTTGCTCAGCATGCCGACGTCGAACCTGATCATTTAAAAAATGGAATCTAGCAAAGGGTGGTTGGTCATGGGCGTTCAGGATCAGATTACTGGAGAGATCCATATCAAGTATAAGCCCGTCGTGATGGCGATCATCAGGCACGTAGGCCATACCGATTCGTTTGCGTTTCCGCACCCCCAGAATGGTCACGTCATTGCCCTCGAACAGGACCTTACCACTGTCCGGGCGCCTGATACCCACAATCACTTCGGCCAGCTCTTTTTGACCGTTCCCGTCCACACCTGCCAGTCCGAGTATCTCACCCGGCTTCAGCTCAAGCGTGAGTTTGCTGAGGATATTCACGTTGCGACCATTCAGACTGACATTCTCCAGCGACAGCACTGCCGCTTCATTCAGTCGATTTTGATGCGAAGTCTCTCGCACGGCTGTATCCAGTTGGCGCCCGATCATCATTTCGGACAGCCGAGCCTCGCCAACGTTCCCGATGTTGTCACAACCGACCCTGGCACCGTCACGTAGAACTGTAACCCTGTCTGCGATGGATTGTACTTCTGCGATACGATGGGTGATGATGATAATGGAGCGGCCATCCTCCTTCAGCCGTTTTAGAACAGCGAACAGGTTCTCAGTCTCCTGGGGAGTGAGGACTGCTGTTGGCTCATCCAGAATCAGCAGTTCAGCCTGATGATAGAGCAGTTTGATAATTTCAACCCGCTGCAGAACCCCCACCGAGAGATCCTCAATGATGGCAGTTGGATCAATATCCAGGCCGTACTCTCTGGACACCCGGGTGATTTTCCGATCAACCTCTTTGCGGTCAGTAAAGGGGTACCCTCGTTCTTTGATACCAAGGGTAATATTCTGAGAGACTGACAGGGTCGGCACCAGCATGAAATGCTGGTGAACCATGCCGATTTTCAACGATATCGCTTCCCCGGGCGACGAAATGCTGACGGGTTGATCATCCATCAAAATCGACCCGCTGTCAGGCTGGTAAATCCCGTAGAGGATGTTCATCAAGGTCGTCTTCCCGGCGCCATTCTCCCCCAACAGGGCATGGATCTCACCGCGTTCTACCGTCAGATTAACCTTCTGATTGGCCTGCACCTTACCAAATGACTTGCAGACCTGTTTCATGCATAGAAGAGGCATACCTGTCCAGGGACCAGAATTCATCGTAAATGGGGGACGGGTTACAGTCGACCCCGTCTCTCTTGTGAAAATCTAATTACTGGTACGCTTTTCGATCAGAGGCACAGTGAAGCTGCCATTGCTGATTTTTTTAGTCAGAGAAGCGACTTTTTTCTTAACACTTGCAGGCACCTTGCTCTCAAAACTGTGAAAAGGTGAAAGGGCCACAACACCATCTTCCATTCCCTGGTTATAGATACCACCTTTGAAGTTACCTTCCTTCACCAGCTTAACCACATTCAGCACAAGAGTGGGGACATGATAAAGCGCACTGCAGATGATGGTCTTAGGCGCGATAACATTCTGGTCCCAGGAGTCACCGGTTGCCATCAACCCTTTGGCTTGAGCCGCTTTGATCACACCAGTACCTGCCTGGTTGGCAATATGGCTGAGAACATCCGCGTTCTGATCAATCATGGCCATGGCCGCTTCCTTTCCCTTGGCAACGTCTGTGAATGTTCCCACATAGCTTTCAAGGATCTTAATATCGGATCGCTGGCTTTTCGCACCGATTTTGTACGCTTCGATATACTTAACAATTGAGGGAACTTCCATCCCACCCACAATACCGATCACACCGGTTTCACTCATGGAAGCAACGATGATACCCATCAGGTAACCCGCCTGCTCGATTGACATGCGGAAAGAGGCTGTGTTTTTAGATGAGAAATTGGACTCGATGGCAACAAATTTTACACGGGAAAACCGTTTGCCCACCCGAACAGCAGGTTCCCCAAACTGAAAGCCGTGACCAATGATCAGGTCATATCCCTGAGCCGCATAGTCGATAAAGGCTGACTCTGAGTCGGCGACGGATACATGCTCGGTATAAGCGGTCTCAATTCCGAATTTCTTTTCAGCGTCTTTGAGACCCTTCAGGGCAACAGCATTCCAGCCACCGTCATTTGCAGGTCCGGAAAGCAGCAGGGCTACTTTAATATTACGGGCCAGGCTGGAGGAAGGCAGAGCCAATCCCAGGGTTAAAACAGCCATCAGTACGAGTCCAAAAATCTTGAATGATCCTTTTTTCATAACAGCTTCTCATGTTGAAGGTTTTAAGGTCAGGGGACAATTCCCCTTTTTTGATCCGGTCACGGGAAACCGGCAGATGGTGATCCCTAAACAGGTTTCAATTCATCATAAGCCGGGTTGTCCTTGCGGATCACACTGGTGCAGACTTTCTCTGCCTCTGCAAACATCGCTTCCTCATCTAAGCCAGGAAACTCGCCGTTTTCAAATACAATCTTTCCATTTACCATGGTAAGGTCCACAACCTCGGTTACCCCTACCCTGGCCAGAAAATTGGCGGGGTCATGAACAGCTCCGGCATATTCCAGTTTATTCA
>JAOZRE010000243.1 GCA_029940215.1 bacterium
ATTCTGGCGGGTTTTTACAAGACGAAAGCCGAAGTCAGTTATAAAAGTCGAAAAAGAACGTAAGCGAATTCTTGAGCCAGAGGAGGATAAGAAGGTAGGCGGTTTCCTGGGGAGGGAGAATTTCCAGCAGCAGAAAATCGATCGTCACGTTGAAGTTGTTCTCAAAAAATTCGAAGATTTAAGGGACAAGGTTCCATCATCTTCTGAATTTCTGGGTGAGGATGTAGATTATCCCAAACGAAAGAAACGTTTTTTACAGTTTTCCCGCCCGTTGCCGGATCTGTCTGAATTAAGGGACGAAATTGAGAGTTTTGCAAAAGGCGGTAGCCTGGTAAATCCCCGCAAAAAGATCAGAAAATATCTGAAATATTATCCCTACAATTTCGAGTTGCGGGCATTGAACGGTATACAGCTGTATAATGATACCATGCAAAGCGGTCTTGATGAGCGGCGTCTGCATATTATGCAGTCAGCATTGATCGAAGTAGCTCAGGCAATTCACAATGGTGCGCTGAGCATCTATAACGTCAACTGGTTCGTCAAAATTTATGTCAAGTACCTTGAGTTTCTGCAGCGCAAGATTATGTCAGAATACAATCAGGTCAGTAACAACTATCACTGGCAGATTCAGCGGATCTCAGAAGAGATGCATCAACTGGCTCTTCAGGTGACATCGATGTTGAGTATTAAAAACCAGTTAACCGGCATGTCGATGCTGAATGCCAAGCTGAAAGGCTCAGCGTATGTTTTTGATTGCATTACCACCAGAGAGATACAGGGGGCATGCCTGGCTCTGAAGGGTGATGACAGCAAGAATGTCAGTGTCGGAAAGTCACCCAAGCATATCCTCTGGGAGGTTATAACCATTTTAACCCTGTTTGCCCGAGCTCCCCTTTTCACCAAACATGTTCATACCATGATGATCACCATCCCTGATTCATCACGGATGTTGATTCTGCAGAAAAACCTGGTGGCGACAATTATGGCTGTGACTGATTACCAACGTTCGCTGTCAATGGGTGATCTTGGAAAAAAAATCGAGGCGGCCCACCGTTTGTACGCCCGGTGTGAGGAAGTTATCACCCAGCATTTGGGGCATGTTAGCCCGAAACGGTTGTATGAAGTGGATCCTTATCTGAAAGCAGCATGGATCACTAAGGAATCCAACGGGTTGTTCGAAAGGGAAGTATACAAGAAGATGCTTGTAAATTCCATGGGCTATCTGGCCACTGTACTGGAAAATCCAGATGCCGTTAAGGGGTCATTCGACATTGCCCGGTCGCTCCAGGACGACCTGCACGAAATTATGATGGAATATGGCTGGTCGCTGTTTTAAGCCAATACCTTTACCGTCAGGAATACTTAATCTTCAATTTTAACCGGACTATGGCTATATTTGATCGTTTTAAAAAAGGAAACGCGGCGGATGGCAGCGGTAAAGGCCAGAGAGATGGAATTTCCAGCGATGGTAGCGACAAGGATGACGGGTTACCGGTGTATGTGATGCGAAGTGAGAAAAAACTGGATAAGGTTCTGTTTCTCGATCTGCTGAGGTTGATGAAATCGCACGATTTGAGGGCCAGCATCGGTGTTTTTTCCAATACCGTTGATAACTTCAAAAAAGAGACCGGGTTGGTAATCAACAAGGGAATCGTTCCAAAGAAAATTGTTGCTTACCTGCAGGAAATGCGCATGGGACACATTGAAAAAGCACTTACCTATACCAAAACCACCGAACCAGACGAGGATGGTGTTTATTCCATAGATGATAAGCTGGCCGGCCAGTTTAACCTGCCGGCAGACATCATTTTTATTCCCATATTCAGCGCGACGCGTGCGACGATGGGGGTAATACTGGTTGCAAGTAATACCATTGGTGAGCGGGCGCAGCTGGTGGGTAAAATACGTAAAGCCATCAAATAATATCGGCAAGCAGCTGATTCAGGCTCTCAATCCCCTTCTCCTCTGGCATGGGAATCTGGTGATCACAAACTTCGAGAAGTTTTGGGGTCCCCGGTCCCGCCACAATTCCCATTCCAAAATCCCGAATCATCTCAAAATCGTTGTCCTGATCCCCCACCGTAATCACCTCAGTGACAGGAATTCCCATTTTCTGCACCAGTTTTTTCAATGTCAGCCCCTTCGAGACACTCTTGTTTGTCATCTCCATATAGCGCACATGGGAACGAAAGATGCTGACCTGTGACTTACGGTCCAGAATTTCTTGAAGCCTCTGCATGAAATTGTCGAGATTTCCACCTTTATCATAGAAGACAATCTTTATGGGATCCTCGTCCAACTCCTCTTTGAGGCGGGGCCTGATGTCTCCGACCTCAAAGTGCATCCCCTCATCCGGCCATGGGGTTGAATCGGATTTCAAGATGCTGCCGTCAGCCATATGCAACTTAACGGATATATTATACTCCGGCAGCAACATCAATACGATCAATGCTGTTTCAAGGGGAACCCCTGAAATGAGTTCACGGTCACCGGAATCCGGATTGTCAAAAACAGCACCGTTGCTGAAGACCATCGGTTCGACAATGTCCAATTGATCAAGGAACGGCTTGGCGCTTTTATAACTTCTGCCGGTTGCAACGGTCACACGCAGCCCTTGTTGACGGATGTTTTCGATTGCTTCGACTGTTGACGACAGCAGCTCAAACTGATGGGTTAGCAGTGTGCCATCGAGGTCGAATACAATCAGTTGGAAATTGCTCATGATACCTGCTTGATAAGGAGTTTGGGTTGAAAACAGGGCCCTGCTAATTCAAATGGAAAGGAAGGCTCAACTGGGTTTAAACTTATAAATCTGCGGGTTCAGTGTTGGGTCGTTGTACATTTTGAATTGACGGTAGAGCTTGAAATGCCGAAAACCGGACTTGACCTCATCAATCAGGAGATAGAGACACTCAAACAGATCATCCCGCTGGGTTTGAAGCACCTGGGCCTTCTCACGCGATTGCTGAAGATGTTCCGGATCAACATCCTGGCGACGGGTTTGCTCTTCCATATGAAAGGTTTTCAGGGCCATGATTGAGCAACGATCTATCATGCTTCCCGGGGTCTCTGAATTCATGGAAGAGTTTGGGTTCATCGAAATTCCTTCGGCGTATAAGCTGGTGAGGATAGCTTCATCAATCTGCTCGATCAGGTCGTTTCTTTTCTGATTCAAGCCGTCGATACTGCGCTTAACCCGCACGATTTCGCTATCTGACACATCCGGGTCCCGGGCGATGTCCTCTTCATGCCAGAGGAGAAAGTTCTGCATGTGCTGTTCTTCAACCACACCAAGCAGGCCCTGTTCTGTTACCTGCGGTTGATGTTGGTGCCACTCTTCAACTCGTGCTTGCTGAAGGGCGCTGATTTGTTTAAGGTGTTCAATAAAGAGCATAAATAATTGCCTGAAATACGGATGTGGTTTGACTGTCTTTAACAGCAATTCGACGGTTGTGTTTCTGTCAATATAACCATTCGACAAGACATAAGCAATCACGGATGAAGGCAGTTGAAGGGATGTTTTTGTAAAGCTACTGTTATTAATAGATAAAAACAGAGACATAGAAAAATTGTGTCGGATCTAACAGTGTTTGGCATCTAAATTGGATATTTTCTAGCAGGATGAATAATTTTAAGGTGTACACCCGTAAACCGGCAAGTATTTCTCAATCGCCGCTTCTGTTTACGGATATTGACAAACGATTGGAGGTCGTCATGATTGCAAAAAAAATATTTCCATTGATTATTTCCGCCATGCTGCTCATTTTTGTCAGCAGCCCTGCTCAGGCTGAGTTCTTCTCAATCAGCGTCGGCATTCCTGTTACTCATACACTTTCAGACAGTGATCTGGAAGCAGATGGTGTCAGTGGATACATGGCTCATTTTAAACTGCCGATTATGATTGGGCTGGGCCTGGAGTCATACGAAACTAAAATAAAGTCGTTTTCAGGTGTCTCAGATATTAAATTGAAAACAAATATGTATGATATTTTCTGGCTGGCGCCCATCCCCATTATCAATTTTACCATCGGCGCCGGGTTGGGAACGGCAGAGTTTGAATGTAATATTGATGCTGGTGGAACCTGCAGTGACGCCTTCGATAAAGCTCCGGTTACACAACTGTGGGCGCAACTGGGCATCACACTTCTTCCTCTTCTCGATGTCCATATGAGCTATCACAAGGTATCTGGAGAGCTGGAAGGCAAAGACAGCAATCCGAATTTTGATGTTGGCGGAGAGGTGATCGCCGTTGGCGTCAGCCTTATTTTTTAGGGTCTGATCACTACTCTTCTGTAAGACAAACAGTGTCGGGCATGCTCGACACTGCACCCACGTATGTTTCTCGCAAGATACTCCCACCGTTTTTTCTTCTCAAGGTTTTTTAGAACAGGTTTCATCTCCTGGGATTTCTGACAGTTCTACTCTCTACAAAATCCGCTATTCTGCGACGATTTCAGTTGGCGAAGTTACAAAAGCAGGTTATTTTCTTAGGATCAATCAGCATACCCTGAATTTAAACCTGCAGTAAAACCGCTACCCATGAAAATCCAGAGATGACCAAGTCGAAGCCAGGGCTTTTCGAAAAGTTGAAAGAGAAGCGTCCACTTACGAATCGATCCAAGGCCAGACCGGAACCCTATTTTCAGATGGTGTTCGACAGAGGACGAGCCGGGCTGCAGATTGTGGATCACAACGGTCAGCATCTGGATGCTGACTACAGGCTATACAGCGGTTCCATCAGGCGCTTATTAAAGCTGATCGATAAAATATCCGGCAGGGATGCTTACGATATTGACTGGCAGGCCTCCACCTCTCTGATTGACCTCTCCGAAAATGACTATTTGCTCTGGCACTTGCGAGGCAATCCTGCTTTTGTTGATGAGGGATTTGTACCAATCCATTTCAACAGTGAGACAGCGGAGTTGAAGGTATCTATTACTGGTGAGGAGCGCCTTTCCTGTAAGTTCTTTTTGCAGCTGCAGGATAGACAGGTAGAATCGTTTCAGGTTGTCAGTGAGAATTTTCTGTTTGCTGCAGGGGAATTTTTCCAGGTAACACCTCTGGGTGATAATTTCATGCTGATTCCCGATTTTGAGACTATGATCCTACCGTCCGAGTTAGGGAAATACCTTTCCTTGCTGTTTTCATACTGTGATCACATTGGTGTTGCGTATCGCAGCTTCCGCCTGATTGAAGGGCCTGAATTGAAAACGAGGCCTGCCCTTGTTTTTGAAAAGGTGTGTGCTGACAATTCGCTCTATCTGCGTGTGGTTGATGCCCTTCCGGGATTCGAGCCAGACTTTGCTGAACTCTATGATCTGAGTCGTGTGATAATGGTGAATGAAATAGAAAAGCGGCTGGTTGTCAGCGAGCTGATTCATGAGGGGCACCATCCGGTTTACAAAAAAGTAAAGGCCCAATTGAACCGCCTCCGAAAACAGCTTGAGATTGATGGGCCGGGTTACTATGAGGAGGATAATCTGTTTATCATCGATGCGGATCTGGCAGAGCAGCTGGTGTATGAGAAACTTCCGAGCTTGGCATCAGAGTGCATGGTGTTCGGAGCAGAAGATCTGAAAAGCTACCGACTACGGACGATTAAACCGGAAATTAGCCTGGCGTTGAACCATGGGATTGACTTTCTGGAGGGAGAGGTAGACCTTCGTTTCGGGGATGAGGTATTTTCGCTTTTTGAGGCCCTGCATCACTATCGAAAAAATGCATACATACAACTGAGCGATGGTGACCGGGTGCTGATGGATACGGACTATGTCCAGCGCCTGGAACGGATTTTTCAACGAAAACGGGAACAGGAGGGGGTCTCTTTCTTTGATCTGCCGCTGGTTGAAGAACTGATAGGAGAAAAACTGGAAGGGGAATCGCTGATTAAAGCGCGGGAGGTATTTGAAGGGTTTAATGACCTACACCGTCAGCCGGTACCGATACCTGAACTGGCAGCACAGCTGAGGCCGTATCAGGAGGAAGGGTATCGCTGGCTTGAGTACCTGAATCGTCAAAACCTGGGCGGATGCCTGGCGGATGACATGGGGCTGGGCAAAACACTGCAGGCAATTGCATTGCTGAGCGGGATCTATCCTGAAGAAAAAAGACCCAGCCTGGTGGTTATTCCCAAGAGTCTGATCTATAACTGGGAAAGTGAAATCAGACGTTTCAACCCCAGGCTGAAGGTTTATACTTATTATGGACAGGCAAGGGATATCGAAGCGGTTCGAAACAGTGAGGTGGTCATCACAACCTATGGAATGGTCAGGAGCGATATTGAGACCCTACGCCATGAGCTGTTTTACTATATTATTCTGGACGAGTCCCAGCAGATTAAGAATATCAATTCCCAGATTTCCAGGGCGGTAATGGTACTTCAATCCGTTAACCGACTGGCTCTCAGTGGTACGCCTATTGAAAACAACCTGGGCGAGCTGTATGCCCTGTTCCGGTTTCTGAATCCAGCCATGTTCGGCAACTTGCAACGCTTTCATCGGCACTACCTCCTGCCGATCCAGCACCAGGGAGACGAAACGGTGGCTCATGAATTGAAAAAGAAGATTTACCCGTTTGTTTTAAGACGGCTGAAGAAAGACGTGCTTCATGATCTGCCGGCTAAGGTGGAGCAGATACTGTATGTTGAAATGGGACCGGAGCAGAAAAAGCTTTATGAACAGCGGCGTAACTACCTGAACGAATCGATCCAATACCAGGTTGCCAGTGAGGGAATTGAGAAGTCACAGTTTTTCGTGCTCCAGGCCATTACGGATTTAAGGCAGATCGCCTCGATTCCGGAAGCAAAAAGCGAGGGGCTGATTGTCTCATCGAAAAGGGAGATGCTAATGGAGCAGATCATAGACGCTGTAGCTAACGGTCACAAGATCCTGCTTTTTGCCAACTTTCTCGCGATTCTGGACTTTCTGGCGGATGATCTGCTGGAGGCAGATATTGGATTTGAAATTATGACCGGTGCGACTCGGGACCGTGAACAACGGGTGAAACGGTTTCAGCAGGATGATGCTTGTCGTGTGTTCCTGATGACGTTGAAGACCGGAGGATTGGGACTGAACCTGACAGAGGCGGATACGGTGTTCATTTATGATCCCTGGTGGAATATCGCAGCCGAAAATCAGGCAATCGATCGCAGCCACCGAATTGGACAGGATAAGACTGTATTCAGCTACAAGTTGATCACCAAGGGGACAATAGAGGAAAAAATCATTAAACTGCAAGAACAAAAGCAGGCGCTGTTTGATAGTATCATCTCCCAAGACACCCTGGGACCGAAATTCCTGGATATGGAAGA
>JAOZRE010000244.1 GCA_029940215.1 bacterium
GCCTCGCACTTCAAGTCCAGGATGACAGGGCACTTCAAGTCCAGGATGACAGGGCGCTGCAGCCGGTTGACGTTCTGGTTCCATTCCAGGAGCAATCCTGCCAGTTTCGATCAGGTGTTTCGTTTTTACGGTGCTTCTGATAAGATGATAATTTGTTCAGGCGGATCTCCCGGCCTGATGAATCCAGCGACAACCAGAAATTCAGGCTATTAATGAACCGACCAAGAATTTTTATAAGTAACGACGATGGAATTGGATCACCAGGACTACTGGCCGCCGTGGAAGCGGTTGCCGACCTGGGAGAGATCATCGTGGTTGCTCCATCCGAACAGCAGACAGGCATGGGTCGAGCTCTGAAAGGAGATGAACAGGGAAGCCTCACTCCTTATGATCTCGGTCTCACAGGATATGATATCCGCGCCTTTCACGCTGACTGTACACCGGCCATGGCCGTGCATCATGGCATTATCGCTCTCTGCTCAGACCGTAAACCCGACCTGTTGATCAGCGGGATCAATTACGGTGAAAACATCGGTACCGGTGTCACTGCCTCGGGAACAGTTGGGGCAGCTATGGAAGGCGCCAGTCTTGGTGTGCCGTCCATCGCCATGTCCAAGCAGACCGCTCCCGGAGATTATCACGATTACACAGAGCAGGACTGGCAGGCATCCATCCATTTCACCAGGCATTTCGCGGAACTGATGCTGACGGCAACTCTTCCCCACGACGTGGACCTGCTGAAAATTGATGTCCCGGAAACCGCGACCTCAGAAACATCCTGGCGGTTAACGAGGCTCTCAAAAGAGCGATATTGGCGCACCTCTCTCAAGGATCCGGGACCCCACAGTAAAATTGCCGATGCAGAGGTAACCATCGAGATCGATCACACCAAACTGGATCCCCAGTCTGATGTCTATGCAATGACAGTTGACAGCGTGGTATCAGTCACCCCATTGAGTCTCGATTTCAGTAGTCGCGCCGGGTTCGAGCAAACGATGGAAGTTCTGAATGCTGTTCGGGTAAATTGACATCTCTAATTTAAAATTAACCTCATCCCCCGAAGTCGCATGAACGATACCGAATTCAGGCAGTTCATCAAATCCTACGGAAAGAGTGTCAAAGATATTGTCCTCAACGAACCGATACTGGAGAATACCAATCACCTGGAGGGACTTCCACGGGATCTGCTGGACCGGATACTTGCTCCGTCCCCTTTATCCATCTTCATCCCGGAAGCGTACGGCGGCGATGGCGGTAAACCGGAACGCTGCCTGGCCCTGCTGGAATCGGTATCCTATGAATCCATTGCCGTCGGATTAATGTTTGGGATAAACGGGTCCCTGTTCCTGGATCCGGTAGCCAAGTATGGCGGTGATCAAATTAAAAAGCGCGTGTTCAAGCGGTTTCTGGAGGACAAGACCATCGGTGGTTTGATGATTACGGAGCCGGACTTCGGTACGGACGCTCTGGCCATGCAGACACAATACCAGGAAAATGGAGATGAGTGCCGCATCCAGGGAGAGAAACACTGGGGCGGGTTGACCGGACTGGCCGATTTCTGGCTAATGACAGCCCGCAAACAGAAACCGAACGGATCACTTGCGCGTGACGTTGACCTGTTTATCTGCGAGATGGACCAACCCGGACAACGCATTGTGGTGGAAGAGTACTACCACAAGCTTGGGCTCTTCCTCATTCCGTACGGACTGAACCAGGTGGATATTACGGTGCCCTCATCATCACGCCTGATCCCCGTCTCCAGCGGGCTCAAATTGATGATGGATCTGCTGCACCGCAGCCGCCTCAGGTTATCAGGCATCGGGTTGGGTTTTATCCGGCGCATGCTGGACGAAGCGCTGGCTCACTGCCAGTCCCGATCCGTCAGTGGCCGGATGCTCGATCAATATGATCAGGTTCAGCACCGCCTTTCCGAGCTCCAAGCCTGGTATACCATCAATTCAGCCATGTGCCTGTTCACCAGCCGCGTGTCATCCATTACAAATGATCTATCCGGCATGGGCCTTCAGGCGAACGCCAATAAGGCCATTCTCACCGATATGATGCAGGAGGCCGCACAATCCCTGCTGCAACTGGTAGGGGCCAAAGGGTTTCGGCGGGACCATATTGCGGGGCGAGCCATTGTCGACTGCCGACCGTTCCAGATATTCGAAGGATCCAATGATGTGATGTACAGCCAGACAGCTGATATGTTCATGAAGGTCATGAAGCGGGCAAAGGAATCCAACCTGTATCGGTTCTGTGCTGGTTTCGAACCCGTCTCCAGAGCAGCTGAGCGATATCGTGACCTGCTCGACATCGCTATCGATTCGGACATTGGCCAGCGAAAGCGGGTACGACTGGGGAAGGCTATTTCCTGGCTGATTTCCATCGGTTACGTCCTTGATCTCGCTGACCAGGGATTCAGGCAGGACCTGATCGAAAACGCCATTGCTGTTGTCCACACCCGAATTGCCGAGCAACTATCAGGTATTCGTCAGGCAGAATCTCCGCCCCCTATTAAGGACTATGCGGATGGAAGTGACTGGAAGCAGCCTTAGTTCCAAATAAGCCGCACAGTCTATCACACTACTCATATCCCGGTGGTGGCCTGAAACCACCGGTAACATCCTTCAGCAGTTTTGCGAAATGCATGGGGGTCCGGTCTTCCATGTAAGGGCCAACGATCTGCACCCCCACCGGCAGGCCGCTTCGAGTCAACCCAATGGGAGCAACTGTAGCCGGCAGGTAGGACACAATGGTCAGACCCGCCCATGGAATGACCAACTCAACATGGGAAATATCCTGATCATTAAACCGGCTTAACCGCTTTTCTATCAGCGTATGATCATGCAGAACCGCCGGCACCCTCACAGCTGGGCATAACAGCACATCAATCTCCTTGAAATAGTCATCCCACTTCTGACACATCAGTGACCGCTCCACATTCAGCAGCTGCCATTCGCGATGAAGTTTGGAGATAGCCCTGGCTGTGTGCGTTTCCGGGTTTTGATCATTATCATCCAGGGTTTTGGATTGTTTCAGCAGCTGATCAAAATCAGGTTGCGGTACCGTAAACGCAGTCGCCAGCGTCAGAAGGTCTAAATAAACTCCCATACAATGAGCAAAATCGATATCCGGTTTTTTATCCTCAATCCTGGCACCTGCTTTTGCCAGGTTGTCCGCCATGTTTTGCAGACAATCCCCCACCTCGTTGTCCGGGGGAGCCAGAGGATCATCGATCCACAAACCAATCCTGAAATCCTTAAGTGTCTCTTTCCGGGGTGGCGGCAGTTCGATTTTTACAGCTTTTCGCTGCGGTATTGCCGGTTGCACCACCAGGTCCATCACCAGTTCCAGGTCTTCCGCACTGCGCGCCAAAGGGCCGGTAACTGCAAGATCGATTTCTACCGCATGATCAATGGTAAACATTTCCAGCGGAGGCGACTGCCCATGCAGGGGAACGATACCATAGGTCGGTTTGTGACCGTACACCCCACAAAAGTGAGCTGGTGAGCGGATGGAACCCCCGATATCGCTGCCGATCTCCAGACCGGTCAGACCAGCCGCCAGTGCTGCCACAGCACCGCCGGAAGACCCACCGGGAGACCGGGTCACGTCCCAGGGATTGTTCGTCTGCCCGTAAACATCATTGAAACTTTGGGTATCCATAGCAAAAAGTGGCAGATTTGTTTTCCCGAAAATAATAGCCCCGGCATCCAGCAGTGATTGAACCACATCGGCATTCCGGGTTGATATATAGTCCTTAAAAATTGGTGATCCCCAGGTACAACGCATACCGGTGACCTCAATGCAATCCTTGATGGTCATGGGCAATCCATGCAGCGGCCCCCAGTTCTCACCCCTCGACAAGACAGCATCCGCCTGCCGGGCTCTTTCCCGGGCAGTTTCAAATCCGGTTTCCACAATGGCATTTATACTGGGATTCAATCGCTCGACTCTTTCAATATAGGTTGCCAGTAATTCAGCAGAACTAATCTGTTTTTCCCTGATCGCCCGAACCAGTTCTGTGGCTGATTGAAATGGTAATGTGTTCATTGACTATCTCCTGTTGGGTAAATAACCATTTTGAGATCCGGCCTGCACAAAGCATGAGAAGCCTATCACAAAATACGGTGAGCTTCAAGCCGTCTGTAACCAACGATTTTTCAGTCAGAGGCAAACGGATTGTCTCGGTAGTTTTATGGCATTTATTCAGCTGTTTAAAAATATTTTTTCAATTTTGCTTGGCAGACAGTTGCCGGTTTATGATACATCATCAATTGAAAATACAGCTCTTCAAACAGGATCGCTCTGGGAGAAAAAATGAAAGCAGCAGTCTATACCGGCGCTGAACAAATCAAAATTATTTATAAACCAAAGCCGGAAATAAATTCCGATCAGGTTCTGGTGAAGGTCGGATTCTGCGGTATCTGTGGATCCGATGTGCATGCCTACACCAGTGGAATGATCTATGAAGCCGGTACGGTCATGGGTCATGAATGCAGCGGCACGATTTCAGACGTTGGTGCAGATGTTTCGGAGTTCCAGGTTGGAGACAGGGTCGTTGTTAAACCCTTTGGTGGAACTATCTGCGGGAAATGTCACTTCTGCCGGAAGGGCCAGCCAAATTTCTGTCTGAACCGGACAGGAACCAGCATGGGACTCACACCACAACTGGACGGGGCCTTTGCAGAGTTCCTGAAGGTAACCAATCCAGCGATCCAGCTGATTAAGATTCCCCATCATCTTTCACTGGAGGAAGCAGCTCTGTCTGAACCGCTGGCTGTCGCCATGCATGCTGTTCAGCTCTCACAATTCAGGATAGGTGATCGAACACTGGTCATTGGTGCAGGCCCCATCGGGCTCGCAACGATTGATATACTACATCTGGGTGGTGCAGGCCGAATAACAGTTGTAGAAAAGTCAGCGTTAAGGGCCGCCAAGGCTCTTGAATTTGGGGCGGATGATGTACTCGACCCGGATGTGGAGGGACTGGGGCTTCGAGAGAAAATTTTTTCCCTGTGTGATGGCATCGGACCGCGAATCGTGTTTGAATGCGCGGGATCACCAGCAACTTTTGTTCTGGCAACCGGCCTGGTACAAAATGGGGGTCAGGTAATAGAGGTCAGTATTGTCGAAACAGAGGTGCCATTCACGCCCCTGGGCATCACCATTACCGAAGTAGATATCAAGGGCAGCTTTGGTTATCGGACCGAAGATTTTCAACTTGCCGTCGAATTCCTGTGTAAAAACAGGCTGAAGGCGAGCCTGATGATCTCAGATATCATCCCTCTGGAAGATATTAACGAAAAAGGGTTCAAGCAGCTTTTGTCAACACCGGAGCAGGTAAAAATTCTGGTGAAACCCTGATGGTCAGGCTTTCAAACCTGACACCCGATTTACTTTTTTAACCATGAAAACCGTTGGATTGAGGTTTTCTAAACAGGCAGCGTCCTGTAATCCAAAAAACCTGAATATGGAGATAAACCATGAGTATTGCTACAGCAATTGAAGAAGCCAGAAAACTGATTGGACAAGAGGTTGGTCTGAGCGATTGGATGGTGATTGACCAGGAAAGAATCAACAAGTTTGCAGAAGCAACAGGCGATTTTCAATGGATTCATGTCGACGAGGAAAAAGCTGCACAAGGTCCCTTTGGCGCGACCATCGGCCATGGTTTTCTGACCGTTTCCCTAATACCCCTTCTCGGAAACGCCGTCAAAATGCCAGCGCTGGCCAATCTCAAGATACAAATGGGCATCAATTACGGGTTGAATAAGGTCAGGTTGCTTAATCCGGTTCTGGTCAATTCAAAGGTACGATCCCGCATCACCCTGCAGGACATCATTGAAAAGTCACCCGGCCGAATCCTGGCGACTTACGTGCATACCATCGAGATCGAAGGCCAGGAAAAACCGGCCTGTATTGCAGAATCGCTCGGTATGGTAATGGTCGCCCCCGACTAGTGTCATGTCACGCGTCAAATGACGCAAACACCTGCTGCACCTGCCTGGTTGACGTATGAATCTCACTCAATGCTGTCGTTTAACTTCACTCGAACCACACCCCAACCAGGCTTCCGACCATCGAGGGTTGGCACGACACAGGTCCAGCCAGGGGAAGGCGGGTCAGGAATTTTCAGGCTGTGGAGGTCAAATACAGACCGAAGATCATCACAATTGAAACCAACAGTCGCAGCCTGAATTGACGCTCACGAAAAAAGAACCAGCCGATGAAAACCGAAAACAGAATGCTGGACTGACGCAGCGTCACAATATAACTCAGGTTCTCCGTTTTCATCACATACAGAACCATCCCATATGATGTGATGGTCCCCAGCGCAGCCAGACATATTTTCCACCACTCCCGCCGCCAGACAGCAACCCATTCGGTGTCCCGTTTCCCCAGCATAAAAAGCCAGTAGAGTGAGTAGCAGATCGTATTTTCGAGCAGAAAATAAACAATCCCCTGCCCCCATTCCGGCACCTCATCAAGCCGGCGGGCGGACATCATCCCTGCCTTATCAACCACACTGTATGTCACAACGGTTCCAAGGGTTATAAAGGCCCAGATATTTTCCCGCGTTAGAAACACCCGGAGAATGTCCCCAATCCCCTTCAACTTCCCCTGCAGCAGAAGCACCAGGATGCAGGCAACCACAATGGCAATCCCGCTCCCGCCTCTCAGGGAAACGGTTTCAGCGAATACGACAAATGCCACAAGTGGGACAAAGGCAGGTGCAGAGCGGACGATGGGATATACGAAGGAGATGTCCCCCTTTTCATAGGCCGTACTGAGTGACAGGATATACAAGGCATGTACAACGCCGGACAGGACGATCAACCCCCACAGGTGAGCAGAGATCAAAAGCAGATTGAATTGAAAGGGTACTGCAATAGCCAGCGCCATCAGGAGGGTGCCCTTGAAAAGGGAAAACACTCTTGGCTGGGCGCTCGACTTGGTCAGGGAATTCCACCCGATATGAATTCCGGCTGAGATCAGGACCAGTATGACAGAAAGTGATGTCATTTATGGGTCGGCTAAAAAATTAGGTCAAGTGTTTCCCATTGGGGTAAAGGAAACACGTTGTGCACACGTTCTGTCTGCAAAGTGTCCAGTGTTTTTAGGACTTTTGCAAACAGATACTGTGACGTTCTATTTAACGATCCCTGAGTGCGTATGGGAAAGTCAATCACCTTTCCCATGTGATGTTTCCAGTGAATCCGTGCCTCCCTTACGGGAGGGAGGGGGGGGGTACTTAAGCTCTTTTCGCAGCGGTCCT
>JAOZRE010000245.1:0-2274 GCA_029940215.1 bacterium
CGTCCCCCCCTCAAGGGGGGATTTTGTTGCACCAGGCAGAGCCGAATGTCTCTGAACCCGCCCAAAGGACGGGGTTTTAAAACAGAAATAAAATCCATCTATTTAAATTTATGATCACCATAAATTTTTACACGACCCTGCGCTTGATGCTTAAGTGCAGGGAAATTGAGATTAATCCTTCCAGGGAGTTATCCGTTCCGGAACTTCTGGAGCAAGCCGAAACGGTTATTGAAGAGAAACTGTCCAAGAAATTCATCTGGAAACTGCTGGAAGCGGATGGCACCTTAAAACGCGGCACCATTATCATGATCAACGGAAAAAATATTCTCGATTCCAAGGGTCTTTCCTGCACAATTTCCGATGGTGATGTCATTGCGCTGTTTCCGCCTGGAGGTGGTGGATGATCGGTCGGGATGAGGTTTTTTCCAGGCATACCGCTATCTGGGGTGACGACAAACAACAGGCACTGGAAGAGGCAACAGTCCTGGTTGCAGGTGTTGGCGGCCTGGGCAGTTTCGTTTGTCAGACCCTTGTCCGGTCCGGTGTCGGTTGCTTGATCCTCGTTGATGGCGGGATCGTCGATCCACCAGATCTGAATCGACAGATCCTTTATACCAGGGCGGATATCGGTCGTTTTAAGGTTGACATTGCCGCCGAAAGACTGCTTGCCATTCATGGCCTGACCACGATTGTGCCGCTGAATCAGAGAATCAGCGCAGACACACCCCTTCAACACGGCCTGCCACCTGGTAAAATCAGTGGCCTGGTCGACTGCCTGGACAACTACAACAGCCGATTCCTCCTGGAGCAGATGCTGACTGAAGAGATGTTTCTGGTACATGGTGGCGTCCAGGAGACCTATGGCCAGGTCACCACCATTCTCAAGAACCGGACCCCGTCCTTGAAATCCCTGTATGCCAACATTGAGAACCCTGAAGGCCCAATGGCTGTCTGTTCACAGGCAGTTGCCAGTATTTCATCGCTCATGTCGATGGAAGTGCTGAACAATATCTGGGGACTGCCGCGTCTGAATGGTTCTTTATTGATTGTTGAGCTGTCGGATTTTACATTCTCAAAAATCGCCTTGAGCTAACCAGCCATGCATGTTTTTAATCTCAAAGATAGTCAGGTTATCATCAGACCGTCGGACGCGGTCAAAAAGGTTTACCTGGAGCTGACCAGCGACTGCAATTTTGACTGTGACATGTGCTTCCGGCACGGTTTCTCGATGCCTTTCGGAACAATGACCACTAACACACTGACCCGTGTTCTTAACGAAATCCGCATGCTTCCCCGGCTTGAGGAGGTTGTTATCGGGGGAATCGGAGAGCCATTGCTGCATCCGGCATTTCCCGAGGTGGTGACAGAACTGAAGAAAAAAGGGCTTAAAGTATCCATCACAAGCAATGGTGCATTGGCCATTCCCCATATAGACCTGCTGGTCGAAAACCATGTCGACGCTCTGTATCTCTCCTTTGAAACGGGCGACATCGGTCATACGAACGAGGACGTGATTCTGGATCTCGCCAGACGGTTTGAACAACGGAAAAAGGCGATGGAAAGCAGCAAGCCGGCCGTTCACCTGTCCATGGTCGTTACCCGGACGAATATCAAGGACCTGGAGCGGTTAGCAAACACCATACGCGGAATTGACATCAGCACTATTTTCATGTCCAACCTGTTGCCGACGGACGTCAGCCATGAATCACTGTCACTCTACTTGAAACCTGAACCGGCTGAGATCAGGCAGTTTAGAAACCGGTTGTTCCAAAAAGTTCTGCTTGAAAAAACGAAGTGTACGGTGCCGAAATTTGAAGTTCAAACCGAGCGATTCTGTGAATTTGTGGAACAAAACGCTCTGGTCATCCGCTGGGATGGTGACATCGCCCCCTGCTATCGCTTCCTGCATACAAGCCGGGAAATAGTGGAGGGACGTCAGAAGGAGATCAAGGCGTGCACCTTTGGAAACGTCCGGCAGACATCCCTGCTGGATATCTGGAACGATCGCAGCTATGCCTGGTTCCGCTTCATGGTGCATCACAGCATCTATCCCTCCTGCATCGACTGCCCGCTCAAAGATGGGTGTGAATTTATCAAGTCAACCGAGTCGGACTGCTGGGGAAATGAAAACAGCTGCGCCGACTGTCTCTGGTCAAGGGGCATCGTACGCTGCCCTTGAAATGGCGTAACGTCCGTTAGAATATCATTTTTTGGTGCATCTCCCTCTTTCGCTTTCTCACAACCAGGAAAAGGGGGACTGTCCCCTTTTTTCCA
>JAOZRE010000245.1:2284-3740 GCA_029940215.1 bacterium
ACAAAGTAATGCGTACCTGGATACCGGATCGGCATGACGAGGCGATCTCCAGACTGTCAAGATACTAGAAGGAGTATTTTATTTTGGAGTAGATGATATCGTTATCATCATATTGACCGTAACTGCCACTGTCTCCATTGAAAATATTAAAACCGGCAAGAATTTGAAAACCATCGATTAAATCGTAGCTGATCTTAGGTCGTATCAGAGAACCATTGTCATTCATTCCGATATAGGAGAACAGCTCCAGTTTCAGGGTTTCCCGCAAAAAATCCTGGCTCATCAGAAAAGTCACCGTATCCGTCCTTTCATCGTTAGCAATCTGTTCGTCGTAGTCCTGAATCTGCTGCTCTATGAACTGCATGCTCATTTTAGTACCCCAGAGAGAGAAATCCAGACCTAACAGGAAGTGGGCGTAATCCTTTTCCACTACTCCGTCTTCCAGGGCAGGGTCTGCTGAACTAAAGAATTTGCCATTGTAGTAAGCGGCTTCACCCCTGAAGACGATGCCACCGAGAGTCGTACTGAAACTGCCGCCTGCCAGTTCAAGTCGGTGATGCTCCGGTGTCACAGTCAAGACTGGATTACCATCCGTATCAATCGATCGACTGCTGATATGCATGGTTGGATCATCATCCCACATGGAGCCGGCCATAATCTCAAAATCGATCATTGATGTAATCGCCGAGAATTTTATAAAAACCTCACTGTTATTAAAATTGGAAGGCACCTCTTTCGTTTCTTCAATATTCAGAGATTCTGGCCGTACATTCCAGATTGAATCTTCATCGGGCATTGTAGTAGGTGTAAAATCCGGGACCCAGACAAATTCAATCGTATTATACCCTATATAGTAATCTACTTTTAAAGATTGAATACCCAGGCGCACCTCCTCAAAATCAGGGAGTATATACTCTCTCAGGTCCTTCGGTGATATGACATCCGTGATAAAAACACCATCGGCTTTTCCCCAGACAATCTGCTGTTTACCTATGCGAATATCCATTGTATCCAGATAGATATCCATATAGGATTGTCTCAAGTCCAGTTCACGTTCTTTGTTGTGAAAGAAATTGATATACGGGTTGGCCTTGAAAGCCACTTTTCCCCGGGAATGTTCGATTTTAAGGTTAAACGTATCCTGAAGAATGGCATAGTCATTGTCGTCCGCGAGAAGAATACCGGTATAATTCCTCACATAACCGGAAAAGGTTGTTGACTGAGCCCAGACATCCGCTATCCCTCCCCAGAAAAGAAGCAGAGACGCGATCAGAAATATCTTAACTTTCTTCATCTGATTCCCCGTTTCATCATTCTAGCCGTAAACTTATTAACAGCGATACCGCTATTGATCTTGACACTCTTCAACTCCATATTCGTGGTATGTTTTTTCTGGACATTATACATCTGGCTCTGAAGGATAATCCAGAAGTTGTTTATTTTTTCAAACTTTTTA
>JAOZRE010000245.1:3750-7264 GCA_029940215.1 bacterium
GGTCTTCAAATGATCACCATCTTCATCATAGAACTCTTTTTTCAACCCAATCCATTTGTCCTTGATCACCCAGGTCAGGGTTCTTGAATACATGTACTCTTCATCTTTTGAAGTACTTTCTACCACATAGCACGGATGCCCTTCAAACGTTTCCTCTCGCAAAAGTTTGTGAGTATCGTCTGTGGGATGTCGATCCCCCAGGTCATCGTAAGTGAAATCAGAGCCCATAAAATAATCGCTTTTGCTGTCGCTGGAAATCCGCTTGATTTTTTTCAACGCGGGTAGATATATCCACTGATCATCATCTTTCCCTGCTTCATCATATCCCCAGGTCATAAAAGAAGTATTGCGCACATCTGCCGGATATTGGAAAAACATAATTTTTTTCTCTATTTTCCCCAGGTCTTTTGTATACTGCTTGATTTTACGAACTCTGTTCTCCCCCCGGGAATTGGTCAGGGTCATGACTAAATCTCCCAGCATATCGTCACCCACTGGCCTATTGTATACATTTTCAATAATCTTCAATCCGCTGATTTCAGCCTGAGCAAAAGCTAATAATGGTGCTGTCAGCAAGATGAGCGCGATAGACAGAACTTTTTTAAGGCGTGTCATTGTAATCTCCTTTGGTTAATTGTCGGGATGCTGAATTGTTACTCGAGAGACTGGCTTTTCTTATCCGCCCCAGGTTTAAAAAAGATATTAGACAGGACCAGCAACACAAACATGATCGTCACGGTTCCCAGAAAACTGGTGAACATGTTCAAAGATACCAGTGCGCCCAGGGAACGGTTTGGAGGAAAAACAGAAAACAACAGGACCAAAAACCCTGCAATAACCACGATCGCATTAAAAATAATAGCCCGCCCCGAGTGATGCATGGTGGCTCGAATCGTCAGAGCCTTATCACCGAACCCCAGAGCATATATTTTATACCGCTCAATAAAATGGACGGCATAGTCGATTCCGATTCCGATTGCGATACTGGAAACCAGAGCAGTCGTGGTGCTCAAAGGGATATTGAACAATCCCATCACCCCGAAACTGATGACTGCTGTGATAATGATAGGGACAGCGCCGATAAATCCCAGGCTGATATTCCTGAACATCAGTGCCAGCAGGACAATGACTATAACCAGTGACATCAAAAGGCTGATGATCTGTCCCTCGAGAATCAAATCGGTAAAAACCAGCGCTTTATAGCCCGATCCCGCATACTTCACTGCGATACCTTTTTCCTGAAAGCCCGCAACATGGTTTTTGATGATGACAATTGCACTATTAATAGCCTTTGAGTTATCACTTTTCAGCTGAAAGGTCACATTGGCCTTTCTATACTCATAATCAACAACCTTCCAGAGATTTTCCGGATCGCCCGACATTTCGTACAGCAACAGGTACTGGGCAATCAGTTCACGGGATGGGGGGATTGTGTCAAACTCTGGGTCATTGGCATGCAGCACTTTGTTCATTCGTTTCAGATAATCAGAAAGAGAAAACGAATTGCCCACGATATCAAGCTGTTCAACACTGTTCTGCAATTCATCGATCATTTCAAGAACAACAGGGTCTTTGAGCGCATCCTTGTCCTTCCCTTCCAGGATCACATTCAAGGTCGAAGTCCCGCCGAAATTTTCATTGATAAATTTATCGGTCAGTACAATATCGCTGTCTTTTTCAAACTTCTCCAGAAAACTGGAATTGATCCAGACCTTACTGATCCCGGTGAGTGATATGACAATGACAATAACGGTGGCAAAAATAGTCAGATACTTGTGTTTGACGACTTTCTCGGCAAAAAGGTAACTGAAATTGTTTTTTTTGGCCCCGCTCTTTTCTGCAGGCTTTTTCCATCTGGGTAATCCAAAAATCATGATACCAGCAGGAATTAAAACCAGGGAAAACACCATGGCGGCCATCACACCAAAAGCGGTAAACAGACCAAAATATTTGATTGGGTAAACCTGGGACGATACCAGCGAGATAAACCCGACTCCGGTTGTGACTGATGTCATGACCACCGGTTTCCACATGCCGTTTAACATGTCCATGACCGCCTCTTTTTTCCCGGCGCCCGGATTTTCCATTAAGAACAGGTGTAAATGGCTGTATAAATGAATTCCGTCTGCAACGCCGATGGCAATCAGCATTACCGGAATCATGGTAGAGACCGCGTATACTGGAATACCAACAGCAGCCATCAACCCAAATGCCCAGATCGTGCTGAACAGGACCACCAGCATCGTAAAAACAGTACTTTTCAGACTTCGTAGGATGGTCCATAAAACCAGGACGATGACTAGAATGACGATGGGTACCATGCGCTTCATGTCTTTCGGTCCAAGATAGGCCATAGTCCCTTCGACGATGGGCCTGCCAGCCACATGAATCTTTTCGGGTCCCTCATATTTTTTGGCCAGTTCTAAGATCCGGTGATAAAACTCCTGGGAGAAGACATCATCACCAATTTCCGCGATAATCACTGTCACCTTTTCATCTGTGGATACCAGGCGACCGTAGATCATTTCATTGGAAAAAACAGCTTTTTGCAGGTCATGCAGGGCTTCATCACTTTTAGGGATTCTTTTAAAAAATGATTTTACATCCAGTCCCTGCTCGGTTCCAACAATATTTTCAGCAGTATACAGAGAGGTCACATCATTTTTGTCAATCTCTTTAAACTTGCCCAGGGCCCGGGTTAAGTCCTTCACTTTCTTTATCGTACCGGCGTTATAAATCCCCTGAGGGTTTTCGATGGCGATAATAATCCCATCCTTGATATCAAACCACTCTTCCGCTTTGTCACTGTACACAAAAGCCGGATGATCCTGGGGCATGTATTTGTCCAGATTGGTCTCCATGCGAGACCTGGATTTTATCGCTGACATAAATGCCGCTGAAATAACAACTGAGATCAATATGATCATCCAGGGGTGCTTGACTGATTTTTTGAAAAACGCTTCCATTTCATGCCTCCTATGAATTTGTTTACATTCACTAACTTTACCTGGGATATAGTCCTTTTTCAAACGCCCTGCATCCTCCTGTAAAATTAATTTGAATAGCCATCAACCTTTGGAAATAAGTTTCTTGATGGAACTCCACAAATCACCCCCTTTCTTTTCCAGATTGAAGGAAAAATCGATCAGACGCCATTGTGTAATAAAAAGGCGTAGCGATCCCATAATGATCAATGCCAGCTGACTGACGGGAATATCACTTCTGATCTCGTTGCTGTTTTGTCCATTTTCGAGAATATCAAACAATATCTGTTGGTTTGCTTTCATAATGGACAAAACTTTTTCAGACAGCCGTGGGTCATTTTTAAATATCTCTTCTGAAAATATGACCGCTGTTAACGCAGGATTATCGGCAAAAGCTCGGAAGTGATGAAAATAGATCTCTTCGATTTTCTTCATCGCCGGGATACTGTCAACAGCTATCTTTGCAAGGGCAAGCTGTTTATTCTGTTTGAATGTATCTAGAATGGTCAGCAAAATCTCAATTTTATTTA
>JAOZRE010000246.1:0-1866 GCA_029940215.1 bacterium
TTAAAGGGTTATGAGACGGTATAATCCGTATCAATTGTTTTCACCTTCACACTAAATCAAAAGGGCATACATGAAAAACAGGAGTTCCCTGAAAATTGGGTTGGTGACCGTGCTGGTCGTTTTAGTCGCACTGATTTTCATGTTTGACCTTCAGCAATTTCTGACCCTGGACTATCTCAAGGATCGCCAGCAACTGCTGACGGACTATTATCACCAGCATGTCCTGGCGACCATCGTTATCTTTTTTATAGTGTATGTGGTAACCACAGCCCTGTCCATCCCGGGCGCTGCGGTCCTGACTCTGTTTGGCGGGGCACTGTTTGGATTGGTGGTGGGCACCGTTGTGATCTCGTTTGCCAGCACGCTGGGTGCGACACTTGCGTTTCTGACCTCCCGGTTTTTGTTGAAGGATTACGTGCAGAACCGCTTTCGGGAGAATCTGAAGACTATCAACGAGGGGGTTGAAAAGGAAGGGGAGTTTTATCTGTTCACCCTTCGCCTGATTCCGGTTTTTCCCTTTTTCCTGATCAATTTAACCATGGGGCTCACACCCATCAAGCTTTTCAAATACTACATTGTGAGCCAGGTTGGGATGCTGCCCGGGACTATTGTTTACGTATTCGCCGGTACGCAGTTGGCGCTGCTCGATTCTTTGCAGGGAATACTCTCTCCTGGTCTGCTTGCAGCATTTACGCTCCTGGGTCTGTTTCCTCTCATCACAAAAAAAGGATTGAATATAGTCAAGTCCCGACGTCAGCTAAAGAGTTTCAAGGCGCCGAAGCATTATGACTACAATGTGGTTGTTATTGGAGCAGGGTCGGGTGGACTGGTGGCAGCCTATATCGCAGCGGCGGTCAAGGCGAAGGTGGCGTTGATCGAGAAGCATAAGATGGGTGGGGACTGTCTGAATACGGGTTGTGTCCCCAGCAAAGCCCTCATCCGCACCACCAAAATGCTCTCTTATGCAAAGCGCTCCCAGGAATTCGGTTTGAATCAGACCACGGTGGATTTTGACTTTGGGCAGGTGATGGAGCGGGTGCAGAATGTGATCAAAAAGGTGGAGCCCCATGACTCGGTAGAGCGTTACGAAGAACATGGGGTGGAATGTCTGTCAGGCGAGGCAAAAATCCTGGATCCATGGCGCGTTCAATTGGGGGATCAGACACTGACTGCCCGGAATATCGTGGTGGCAACAGGAGCAGGCCCTTTTGTACCGCCTATCCCTGGAATTGATAAGATTAAATACCTGACCAGTGACACCCTCTGGGACATCCGGGAACTGCCCGGACGACTGGTGGTACTCGGAGGCGGACCCATCGGTTGTGAAATGGCCCAGAGTTTCGCCCGGTTGGGGTCCGAGGTGTTCCAGGTGGAGATGGGGGCTCAAATTCTGGCCAGGGAAGATGAGGAGGTCGTAGCAACTGTCACAGAACGATTTAAAAAAGAAGGAGTCAAGGTGCTGACGGGTCACCGGGCCAAAGAGTTTGTGGTGGATGGTGAAGAGAAGGCTTTGATTTGTGACGTTGACGGGAAGGACGTCCGTATTCCCTTTGACGAGGTGATCGTAGCCGTTGGCAGGCGCGCGAATACCACAGGATTCGGGCTGGAAGAGCTGGGGGTTGAGATCGCCAGAAATGGAACCATAGAGCATGATGCCTACTTGCGGACCAACTATTCTAATATCTTCGTCTGCGGTGATGTCGCCGGTCCCTACCAGTTTACGCACACCGCATCACATCAGGCCTGGTATGCTGCGGTCAACGCCCTTTTCAGGCCGTTCAAACAGTTTCGTACTGACTACCGGGTGATTCCGTGGTGTACCTTTACCGACCCTGAAGTCGCCCGGGTGGGGTTGAACGAGAAGGA
>JAOZRE010000246.1:1876-7261 GCA_029940215.1 bacterium
TGCAGAACATTTCCTATGAAGTAACCACTTATGAGCTGGAAGAGCTGGATCGTGCCATTGCCGACAGCGAAGACCACGGGTTTGTGAAAGTGCTGACGGTTCCCGGGAAGGACAAAATCCTGGGAGTTACCATGGTGGGAACCCATGCCGGCGACCTGATCGCGGAATTTGTGCTGGCGATGAAGCACAACCTGGGGCTGAATAAGGTGCTTGGCACCATCCACATCTACCCGACTCTGGGAGAGGCCAATAAGTACGTTGCTGGTAACTGGCGGAAAAATCATGTACCGCAGAAGCTGATGCGGTTTCTGGAAAAATTTCATGCCTGGCGAAGGTAGGAGGTGGTGATGAACGGTCGAATGAAATCCATGTTGGTGGGGCTGTTGTTGTTCAGCGTGATGCTTGAGACGGCCTGGGCGTTTGATCACAGCCACCGTCTCTTCGATGGTATCCTGAAGCAGGTGGTGGTAGTGAACGGGTCTAAAAGCAGGGTTCGCTACGGGTGGATTAAAAATAACCCTGGAAAGCTTAATCGCTATATTCAGGAGATTGAAAGCGTGACCCGTGCGGAATTCGGGCTGTGGTCAGAAAAGCAGCAGAAGGCGTTCCTGATCAACGCATACAACGCACTGACCATCAAGCTGATTCTGAGCAAGTACCCTGACCTTGGCTCCATCAAGGACCTGGGTGGTTTTTTTTCGGGGCCTTGGAAGGTAAAATTCTTTAGGCTGTTTGGAGAAGAGCAACATCTGGATCATATCGAATAGTAAGTGCTGCGGAAGGACTATACAGAACCCAGGATTCATTTCGCCCTGGTCTGTGCATCTATTGGTTGTCCTGCATTGCGTAAAGATGTGTTCACTGCAGATCGCCTGAACGAGCAGTTGAACGATGCTACAAAACAGTTTCTGAAAGACAAAGACCGAAATTACGTTGATGATGGTTCAAACACCATGCACCTCTCTTCCATTTTTAAATGGTTCAAAGAGGATTTTGCAAAAAAGGCAGGTTCAGTTGAGAATTTTGTGGCGCCCTGGATAACCGATGACAAGCAACTCCAACAGAAAATCAGGGACGATAAAATGGATATCACCTATCTCGACTACGACTGGAACCTGAACCGGGCGAAATAAAAAGACAAACGTAACTATTCAGTTCCCCTCCGTCGAGGGTATTATGATACAAAACACGCATGAATCCATCCCTGGAGCTGTTGGAAAACTTCCTGTTTTCCATCGTTTTGAATCATAATACCCTCGACTCCGGAAATGTAGGAAATAGTTACAGATAAACATAAGGATTAATAGTATGATTGGTAGCATACCTGATATAAATGAAACCGCGCCGGACTTTTCGGTTCTGACTGAAAGTGGAGCTGAGTTTAACCTGAACCGGGAATTGACAGCGGGGAACCACGTACTGCTGGTTTTCTATCGGGGGCACTGGTGACCGTTCTGCATCAACCAGTTGGCTGAAATAAAATCTCAATTCGAAACCATATCCGACTATCAGACCACAATCTGCGCAATATCAGTTGATTCACAGGAGCAGTCCCACGCCTTGAATCGGGATCTGGAACTGCCGTTCCAACTGCTGTGCGATACGGGTAAAAAAACCACCAATCTCTATCAACTGCTGAATCCGCATGAGCACGGAGGTATCGCTTACCCTGGTATTTTCCTGATTAAAAAGGATGGTGTCATAGGCTATCGCTCCCTGGACAGGACCGCGCAACGGGTCAACCTGTCTGAAATCCTGGAGTACCTGAAGGAGCTTGCCCAAAACCCGGACCACCAGATGAAATCGACCTCGTCCAAAGGCCTGATCATCCCCAGCGTGGGGTCATGGCTGCAGATTGGGAAGAACATGGTGATGAGGGGCAGTCTGGCGGACTGGAAACACTATATCCTCTATCCATTATTCCTCGCCCGTTATCTCCTGGGAATCGCCAAAAGACCAGACGACAAAAAATAGTCTGCTCGTCACTCCGAACTCGATCCGGGGTCCAGGAGTATTATGCCCTCTGATCAATCGGCGACAGCTGCCTTTTACTGAACAGCAGAAAGTACAGGATAATCATATACCCCACCAGCGCCAGGACCGCAAACAGTGGCTGAAATTTCCCCAGCGGTGCAAAAATCAGGACCGTTACCCAATGCAGCAGGATGATAGGCATCGAGTGCAGCATGACTGGGAAATCCTTGTATCGACAGATCACCGACAGCCCGCAGAGGTTCCAGCCGTATAGCGCCGCAAAGGCGTGAAAGTTCAGCAGCCATTTGTATCGGCCTGGTTCATAGTTATAGGAATACTCCAGCAGGATGTATGCAATGCCTGTGATGGCTGTCACCACCAGAAATCCCATCCCTGAAACCAGGAAATGCTTCTGCTGCAGGTCCTTCCCCATCTTGTAGAACAAGCGAAAAATTACCATTACCGTGATAAACAGAATCAGGGTCACCACAACTTGCGGATGAAGCTGCTCGAAGATGATAAGGATGAAAAAGATAACGACTCCCAGGTTTACCAGCCAGAATCCGGCCTCCTTGACGCGGTTGACGCTGGGCTTGTCACTCTCCTCTATGAATGAGAAAATCAGGGAAAAGGTAATCAGCGACAGGGGAAAGGAGAACCCCAGGAAAAAGGTGTCCAGCTGCAGCTTGGGCATGTAGATGAGCCTCAGGTACTCGTTGTTGAGAATAACGAGGGTCGAAATCACTAGCGCCATGGACAGGCAGAGCAGGGCGGCCTGGTGAAACTTCAAATAGACCGGTTCCTTGCGGGAAAAAAATTGCCAGGGAATGAAGGAGAACCGCTGAACACGGAACGTTTCAACGATCACAGCCAGGACAATGGAGAGGATCATGGCCGGGATATAGATCTCCAGAAAGGCCAGTACGGCATAGGTGATCGAAAGAAACAGGAAGACAAATATCCGCTTGGGAATGTCGCGTCGCCTGACAGTGAAAAACAGCATCAGGGTGCCGCCGCCGCACAGGTTGAACAGGAATACATGCAGCCGCTCCAGGTTATAGGGGCTGTCCGGAATCACCAGATGCAGGAATCCAAAAACCAGGGCCGTCACGGACAGAACACCATAGATTCCCTTCAGGCGTTGGTTCATGACGAAATCATTTTCAGGCAGATCGCTGTTTTCCAAGTACATGTCTAAATACCTCTTCAAGTGTGGGGTGTCTGAAATAAAATCCACTTTTGGTCAAACGATCCGGCAGGGTCCTGGTACTGTGTAGAATCCCTTCAACGCCCATCTGCCCGAACAGTAACCTGATCAGGAAGGCGGGGAGCGGGATAAACGCCGGCCTGGACAAAACGGACGCCAGGGTTTTTGAAAATTCGATATAGGTCACCGGGTTCGGGCTGGCAACGTTGACGGGGCCGGAGACATCTTCGCTCATCATGGCCCAGTAAAAAGCGGCCAGAGTGTCGTCGATTCCGATCCAGCTGATATACTGGCTGCCGGGACCGATCCGGCCGCCCAGCCCTAATTTGTATGGTAACAGGTATTTCTGTAGTGCTCCCCCTTCTGGGGTCAGCACAACTCCCAATCGCATGATCACTGTTCGCATACCGCTGTCCAATGCAGGCTGGGTTGCATCTTCCCACTGTTGGCAGACAGACGCCAGAAAGCCGTTTCCGGCGGGTTGATCCTCAGTGGCGACGTTGGAACCGCAGTCGCCGTAATAGCCGGTGGCGGATGCGGAGATGAACACACCGGGTTTGGGACTCAAGGCTGCGGCCGTTCGGGCCAGCAGTCCGGTGGATGACAGGCGGCTCTCGATGATGCGGCGTTTCTTCTCTTTGGTCCAGCGCCCCTCACCAACATTTTCACCCGACAAATGAATGATGGCATCGATCCCCTTAAGATCAGCAGGGTTCAGAGTCCCTTTGGCAGGATCCCAGAATATCTCGCTGTCATTCTGTGGTGTTCTCCTGACCAGGGTTAATACGCTGTGACCGCCGGTTTTGAAAAAGGGAATCAATTTCTGTCCCAACACGCCGCTGGCGCCTGACATGAGAATCTTCTTTCGTGGCAGGTGCTGGAACCGGGCATGGATAGCCAGATCGGCTTCTGTGGTGCGATGACGCCAGTCAAATATCCGGTTTAGCTTTTTTTTAACGAAATGATCGGCCAGAAATTGACTAATAGATGAAAAGTAGGGTTTATACTCTATCGTGTCCTCCAGAACGCACTGGCTTTCCGAAAGGGTCTCGAACCGATGGGTGTGTACCCAACTGGACAACGGTCCTTTGACCTGCTCGTCGCGGAATAGTTTGTTCTGTTCATAATCAGTGTGTTTTGCGTGCCATTTGTACTTATAGGGTCCCTCCTGCATACCAAGGACAACAGTAGCTCCGGGTTGAATGCCACCCGATTTGTGAATAACCCGAATTGGATCCCATGGCGGACTCAACCGCTCGATAGCCCCATCCCTCTCATGCCAGCTGAATGCCGATTCCGCCGGAATATCAAGCACACTCCGCTTCGTGAACCGCCCACTGATTCTGCTTTCCTTGGCTTTGTCTTCAGTCATAATCGAAATTATTTTTTACAGTGCTGAATCGACCCGAACCTGATCCGCGATCCAGAATTGTGCACGTATCCAAAGCCCGTCATCCGGACCCCAGAAGTATGAATCAATCCTAAAACCTTAAATTAGGCTGGGATTTCGGCAGGGTTTTTCAGTGAAACGCGGTTTGATCAGGCAACTTGAACAATGCGGTTCAATCAATCTAGAAAAGACTTGGATCAAAAAGTCTGGAGCAGTGGTGAATTGTTAATATCTATACTCAGTTATCTCTGTAATGATGAACTATTCGATACCTATCATGAATGATTTCTCGAGTATTCTGGTCATCAAGCTCTGGAACAATCCTTCCTGATTCGGGAAGGGTTTCCAGCAACCTGATTGAGCCCAATATCCTTTCAATTACGGGGCTTGCATATGTACTGGAGTTTTGGCTGATGTATTCAAATATTGATTCAAGGTTTAAAACAGCAAGCTCGGTCCATATTATTGTTGCCAAATTTTCCACCCTGTTTTTGCGACAGCAGGTGAATAGCTACGAAATATTAACCTTTCGATCGCATATTCGAGAGATAAATCGGGGGGCAGGGTATCCGCTACTTTGTGTAATTGTTCCTGTAATGTCATGGCTAACTCCTTAGCAAAAATAGCTCACTATGTTTCATTCAAGTCTAGCGTATAAGATGGGTTTTGTCATCCTGAACTCAATTAAGAATTCCTGTTTGAGAATATTGATAGGTAGCCGGGGTCCTTTTCAGTCAACCTTTTACACGATTTACATTTTTTTATTCATCAGTGAAAACCGTGTCCTTTGGGCACTGTCATAAACAATTGGCTC
>JAOZRE010000023.1:0-5600 GCA_029940215.1 bacterium
GGATATTATGCGGAAAAAAAGCATCAGCCAGAGATCAGCCAACGCAATAGATCGAGAAGTCAACGAGATTGTGAACAACGCCTATAGCGAAGCCGTAAAAATGCTGACGGATAATTTGGACTCTCTCCACGCAATTACGCAAGAGCTGATCGAACTGGAAACGATCAGCGGCGAAGACATTCTCACGATCTTAGGTAAAAGTGGATCCCAAGAAAGTGCCAATGTATGATCTCTTCAGGTTCCCAATTCCTGATAAACCCGGTTTCTGCTGAAATCGGCTGTTCATATCTCCAGCGGACATATGGATGGCGACCGAACAGCAAGGGTCATGCACCTTTGACGGTCTTCATCCAGTACTTTGATGGGTTACCCCCGGCAGCTTACATCTCTGTTGCCGAAGCCTTTCCGGACCTCTGCCAGATCATACAAACTCCCAACGAGCAAAGCGTTTTTTTGATTGCGGCCAACCTGCTTTCGTTCGGCCGCATCACAGCTTTTTTTTCAGGGGCAGGCGAGCAGCGATGGCTTCAGGACATTGAACTTCTGCTGGAGGGACTGCCAGAACCTCGCTTCAGAATTCGCGACCAGACCTGGTGCAAAGCTCGCCCCCGTATCATGAGTATCCTCAATATAACGCCAGACTCATTTTATGATGGCGGCCAATACTACCAACGCGATGACTATGGTGCCATTGCGGATAGAATGATCCAGACAGGTGCTGATATCATCGATATTGGAGGTGAATCATCGAGACCGGGGTCATTAGCTGTTTCTGAAGAAGAGGAGATGAAACGGGTCCTGAAAGCGATCTCACAAATCCGGCAACGATTTCATATCCCCATCTCCATTGATACGGTTAAACCGATCGTCGCGGATGCAGCCCTCTCAGCAGGTGCAGATATGGTCAATGATATTTCAGGCCTGGCTGCCGGTCTTGAGATGCTGCAGACTGTTCGCAAACACAACGCAGGCTATTGTTTGATGCATATCCAGGGAACCCCTGAAAATATGCAACAGGCTCCCCAATATGACGACATCATTGGTGAGATCCACCAGTTTTTCCAGACAAAACTTCAGTTATGTGAAGAGGCTGGATTGGAAAAAGACCGGATTCTGCTTGACCCCGGTATCGGATTTGGTAAAACTGTTCTGAACAACATGGATATTTTACGCCTGTTGCCCGCTTTTTCCAATCTGGGCTGTTTGCTGTTATTGGGAACATCAAATAAATCCTTTATTGGAAACATCCTGAAAAGGGACGCTGAGGAGCGCCTCCATGGTACCATGGCAAGTCAGGCATTGGGATGGGTTCAGGGGGCCTCGATGTTCCGCGTCCACTCGGTTGAGGAAACAAGGGACACCCTTGAAATAGCAAGGTACCACACGGCTGATTTCCTGTAATAAAAGAGCACGCATTTTTAAAAAGAAGAGAGAACAGGGCAGACCTCACACACAATCTCTATTTTACTTATTGAAATAATGCCATTTAACTTCGACTTTTTGGTTAATATCCGCTGGCAGGATATTATTGATATCGCCATTCTCACCGTAGTTATTTATAGAATCCTCCTCATGCTACGGGGAACCCGCACGATCCAGATTATTTCAGGTTTTCTGCTGGTGGCGATATTCTTCTA
Organism: bacterium; assembly: GCA_029940215.1. Classification (GTDB taxonomy): domain Bacteria; phylum SAR324; class SAR324; order XYD2-FULL-50-16; family XYD2-FULL-50-16; genus JAHJRI01. The sequence continues at coordinate 1,638 of JAOZRE010000023.1, forward strand.
TTTCGCCAATATTTTCAACCTGATTGGGAGTACCTGGGTCCTCCGTAATATATTCAACTCCATTGTCATTGTCTTCATCGTCCTCTTTCAATCTGATATTAAAAACGCGCTTGCTCAGATGGGGGCATCAACAGTCTTTCACGATTCCCATTTAGGAGAGTCGTCCAACACCCTGGAAAGCATTTACTCTGTCTGTGAGTATTTTTCGAATCAGCGGATAGGGGCTCTCATCGTGCTGGAAAACGAGATGGGGCTTGGCGACTACTACAGCGGCGCCACCAGATTAAACGCCCAGTTTTCAAGGCAGTTGCTGGTGTCCATTTTTAATCCACACTCGCCACTTCATGACGGGGCTGTGGTTATCAGCAGGGAACGCCTGATCGCCTATGCAGGATGTATCCTCCCCTTATCAAAAGAGATTGATATCACCAAAAACCTGGGAACAAGGCATCGCGCTGCTCTCGGACTGAGCGAAGAGTCTGATGCTGTTATCCTGACGGTCAGCGAGGAAACTGGAGAAATCAGCATGGCTCACAATAGCGAGCTAATCACTCAAAGCGCAAATTATCAGGTAAAATCAAAACTCAAAGACGTCTTTGCCAAATCCAAAAAAACAACTGGGGCATGAAATCGGTCATATATAAGCTGTTTATCAACAATCCACTGCAGAAACTTCTTGCACTTGGTTTCGCCATCACCATATGGATATTTGCGCCTGCCCCTGACAAGAAAGATTTGACCGAAATTCAGTTCTTTGTCCCGGTCTCCTATGTCAATCTGCCAAAGAATCTGGAAATCATCTCGGATCCTCTAAGGTCAGTGAGTGTATCCGTGGAAATTCCAAGCAACGAAATTCAGAAAGCCCATCCAAGTCTATTTCAGGCAAGTATCGATCTGGAAGATGCGACTCCGGGGAAGCTGACCTTTGCGCTGAACCGCAGCATCGTCACGGTTCAGGACTCCATTAATGTTCAGATCACCCATGTTTCGCCCAGTTCCATGGATTTGGTTTTTGAAGATATTGTCGAGAGAACTGTCCCAATTAAACCCGTTTTTGTGGGAGAGCCGTCAAAAGGATACGTGTTAGAAAAAGTAACAATGGAGCCTGAAGCCGTCACCATCAGTGGGCCAAAAACGGCTATGGGTAAGATAGAGCAACTCGAAACAAAAACAATCAACATCGAAAACGTAGACAGCCACTTAGAGTTGCTGGTGCAGGTCTCCCTGCCCAAAGGGGTATCGGTTATCGAGCCAAAGCAGGAGTACTATACCGCAAAGATCCGAATCGGCAGTGAACCCATGGACATTCGCTTTATTGATATCCCCATTGGTATCGTCAACCAGACCTATGTCACACGCATTAACCCCAGACGATTCAACGTCCTGCTTCGCGGCCCCCGCTCCCTGATGGAGAAGCTCAACAAGAGGGACGTTCAGGCATTCATTGATCTGGAAGGATTAAAACCAGGCGAGTATAAAGTTGAGGCCCCCACAGTCAGGATCCGGCCGGAGATTCATATCAAAAAAATCTGGCCACCCATTGATATCTGGGTCAAGAAACAGCGTGTTGACTAATCCGTCGACCACTATCCCCTGTCAGACATTTCGCTTCAGGTAGCGCTCCAGCGCTTCTGAATCAGGGGGATGAACCGTCATCACTTCCTCCCAGACCCCATGTTTCTCCATACACAAGTACAAGGGAATATCGGGTCCTCCTTTCCTGATCAGTTCGGAGATTATCTGCAATAGTTGTTTGCGAATTTTCTTCAAATAACGCATCTTACCATCACTTGCAGCGATAAACTCATTACAGAAAATGGACAGATTGGGAAACCGCTCTTCAGCAATCTGTTTCAGGGTCGGTATATATCGGAGCGTTCCCAGGCTGATCCAGGCAATATTCCGGACCGGCACATAGTCAAACATCATCTCAACTGTCTGCTCATATCCGGTTCGCCAATCGGGATAGTAGATTATGGGATCGAAATGGAACGCTACCTGATACCCCTCTGATACCATCCGTTTTGCCGCCTTCAATCGATTTTCGAGTGAGGCTGTCTTCAATTCGTTTTGAGTAATAATCTCCACCGGATTCAAAGACCAGGCAATAACCGTTCTTCCCCTGTGATTCAATCCGATCAATGGCTCAACCAGATCGGTCTTTGTCTTCAGCTCAAGAGTCGCATTGGAAACCCCGGCGAATGTCTCCACCAGATAAGAATTCACCCCAAACACATGGTCCAATGCCAGGCTATCTGAATGCTCACCTGTTCCAACCCTGAAAGGTCTTTCCGGTTTTTTTTTGATAAAAGCAATCGCCTCCTCGATAATCTCTTCAACATTGAGATGAAAAATAATAAACGGCTTATTTAAAAACGCCTGCAGGATGCAGTAGGTGCACTCAAGGGGGCAATTCTCAATGAGGTCGATGACATAGTAATTGCAGCAGAGTACATCCTCGGAAAAGCCGGGGCAGAGCTTAAAAGCGCTTCCCTGGTATCGCTTGAGATACAGGATCCGTTTTCCTTTGGTAATAGAAAAGTCCGGACCTAATAATTCCCGAATCTCATCAGGAGCGGTAACAATCACCTGATCGACATCGGGAAATTTCTGCAGAATTTTGTAGCAAAAGGCTGAAGAGGATACCTGAGAGTCGATATAAATCCGTTCAGGTCTGTAGGACATGAGACTTATTAATGGGGGTTACGGATATTGTGGACAGGGATCGTTATCAGGGTCAGTTGCTGAGAGCCCTGCCATCAGGCAGGCCCTTGATATCCCACCCCTTAATTCCCGATTTCTTCTCGAACCGGGATAATCTGAGCACAATGGCCAAGATTCTCAAGTCGGGTTTTTTTAATCGGCGAAGTCGTGCGGCGGGCATCAAGGTTCCTTTGATGATTGGACTTAAGGCACCAGTACCGGGTACTTCCCTGTTTCTTTAAAATGCAGCGAATATTACTCTCAAGACAGACTTGCGGTTTCAAGAATCCATCCACGTGGTGGTTATCTTTGGCTTCAGCTGATATACCAATAAATAAGAAACAAATGAGCCATACAAATTTTTTCGTCATAATACCTGTTCTGTTTGCTGATGAATCAATTCAGGATATAATTCTACTACAAACAATTCAAGAAGCATACCAGTTCCACTGTTGGAATCCAGCTACCTCCGCCCTCAGCCCTGGTTGTAGTTTAATTCATTTTTCCAAATATTTTCATCCCCTTTTTATCAAACTTGTTGGTTTCAATCCTGACCTGATTTCCGGAAGAGTAATGAAACACATCGATCTGTTTTGCCATCCCACCATTCTGTTCTATGAATTCATCCGTATAATACACCTCCTGTCTGACTTTCCGAAAATATTTGTTCGGACTGTATTCGTTGAAATAGATCCGTTTTAAATACCCTTTTTCCCTCCGGGTTTTTTCAGTAAAAAAGGACTCTACCCTAAAACCCATCTCCTTATCATCAAAGTAAATCACATTTTTTTTGATCCCGTCGACATTCAGGGGATAATACCACTCAATCTTCTTTTTCAATCCATTTTCCCGATAGACAACATTATAACCGTTGTAAGCATCGAGAAAATGGTTCTCCGTTTTAATAATGGCAGCCTTGTCGTTTGGATCGGCGAAACGGTCGTAGTAATCAATACTCCTTTTAATCAAGGTGTTTTCCGAAACCCTGTTGGAATATATCTTTTCCTCTCTTACTTTTTTATCGAAGGCAAAATAGGAAACGATCTTATCCAGCCCGTTCTCCACCGGATAATCGATGCTGAATATTGTTTCCTCCTTGATCTTTATTTCGTCATCATCGTAGTAGAGCCGCACAAATGAACCGTCCTGGTTTGATATTTCAAAGGTTCGTCCTCCAAACTCGTTATTTTCATCTATGACTTCCTGCTCAGCACAAATCAGTTGGCCACCACTGAAAAGAAAAATCGCGATACAGAAGCC
>JAOZRE010000023.1:5610-24075 GCA_029940215.1 bacterium
AAAAAATCAACTTTTTCTTAAGGGCTCCATTCACCCTTCTTACTGAACAGTTATCATTTGCTTTCATTCTTTCCCTTACCCGTATTAACCGTCTCGTTAACCTTCCCTTCTCCTGCCAGTTTCTGTTTGTATATTTTCCAGTCTTTATTGAATATCCGATTGTCTGAAAGCATCAATTTCAGTCGCCCACTGGCATGATATATCTGCGCTGTTAAGGTCGGCGTCACTCTTGGGAATTTCTTGCAGGAACTTCCCCAACAAGCAGATATGTTTTTGTTTTTCTGGGTTTCAGCACTGATATTATCTCTCCAGGGTCTGCCGTATTTGGTTACCAGTACCCCGTACAAATCTTTTGAATGATACTTGAACTTGTCATATATTTTGCTGTGGAGAATCCGATAGAGCCTTTTTTCGCCGGTAAAATTTAAAACAATCACTGTCTTCTGCTGAATGATCCGCTTCCTGACTTCATACCCGATAATATGCCCCCGGGCATCTTTATTGGTATTTATATTATTTATATTATACAGTTTTATAACCTTATCCAACTCCATACTGAGTTGCAACCCATGGATATTGAAATTGTAAACCTTAAGTGGAACCTGGGCGAAGAGAGAGACATCAATGACAACAAGCATCAGAAATATGACAACTGTTCGCTTTATTTGAACAGGCCGAAAGCTTTTTCGCTGATTCGACTGTCCGATTCTATTGTGAAGTATGGTATTGTGCAACCTAGCAATCGAAAACCGGATCAATATTCCCCCTTAATTCAGCTACACCTCTTTCAAATTCCCCTGTATCGAATAATTTACATAGCATTACAGGCTCAAGCAAGCAATAGCGCAGACGGATTTGGCCATCTTATTCAATTATGTTTTGAACTGATTTTACCCGGTTTGGCAAACATTTCAATGCCGGCAATTTGCAAATTCAAATATTCCTGCTATACTCCATCTATCATGAATATTTCATAAAATCATACTGATATGCATCGCATTCACTTTAAAATAAAAATCAGGGCTATCCGATGAAAAAATCCTGCTTTGCGTTCATTGTAGTTTTACTGCTGGTCCTCCCCCAATCGCTGTATGCTATTAATGCGGTTGCCAGTATTAAAGCTTCGATTGGTGATGTTAAGGTCAGTCGCCTCAACCGGCAGATCAGTGGTCGAAAGGGGCTGGTTCTGAATGACGGGGACGTTATCACAACCGAGAAAAACTCGAAGGCTACCATTCTTTTCCGGGATGGCTCCATTATCAGGCTTTATCAAAATACTAAATTTGTTATTGAACAATCAGTTGAAAGTAAAAGCACCCATAGAGGATTTTTTAATCGCTTTAAACTCTCTCTGGGTTCGATGTGGGGGAAATTCTCTAAGAACCGCCAACGAACCGTCATCAAAACCCCAACCGCAACCTGCGGTATAAAGGGGACCAGTGTCGCTCTCGCCCAGCAGTCAGGGGCTCTCAATGTTACCCTTTCAACCGGACTGGTGGTACTTGAAAACGAAGATGAAAAAATCGACCTGATGCCCGGAAAAATGATCGCAGGGATCACAAAAAAGGGATCATTCCGTGATAAAATCCAGGATATCCCGTACCGGATCCTTATCAAGCCGGACAGCAAAAAAATCAGTATCCCGACAAAAGGTAACGAAAGTATCGTCAGCTTCACGCTTCAAATCATCGACGTGAATTCTAAATTGAATGTACCTAAAGCAGCGAGGGTCCTGATCACCGTTCCCTCTGATAAAATTGAGTTCCCTGAGAGCATCCGCCTGAACTCCAGGGGTTACAAACGGATCAATGCGACCATCAAGCCGTTCAAAAAAGCGGACTTTGGCACTGGGCGTCTTGAAGTCACGGTTGTAGCCGAAGGCCAACGGAACATGGATATTGGAACCGGGCAAACAGTTTTAACTTATGATATCCCCCGGAAAAATCCCCGGATAATGAGAATTGACGCCAATTCCGGAACTATCAGATAGGTCTTCCAAACCCAGTCGCACCCTTTGATCGGGTTTAACCTTGCCTGTGTGAAGCTGGCAATCAGTTCCATTTGTAAATTCGCTTCCTATTTCCACACTCTCCTCCCTTGAAATTCCTGTGCCGCATCATCCAAATCTGGAATCTGCCTGATAATATTACCCTGCGGCCGACAACTTCATGCAGCCCTTTCTTCCAGTCGCACCTTCAGGTCATCAATCAGGTCAAAGTGATGATTGACATAATAAAAAAATTCGACTGGGATAAATAAAGCAGTTGGCGATATGGTCAACGGAATGAACACAGGACTCAAAAGGAAAAGAATTAATGTCTAGTGAAGCATACACAGCAGAATCCATCGAAGTACTAAACGGCCTGGAACCGGTAAAGAAGCGGCCTGGTATGTACACCGATACCACCAGCCCTAACCATCTGGGTCAAGAAGTCATTGACAACAGTGTGGATGAGGCTATTGCCGGATTCGCAAATCAAATCGATGTCATCTTACATTCTGATGGTTCTCTGGAGGTCGCTGATAACGGCCGGGGTATGCCGGTTGACATGCACCCTGAGGAGCACATCTCGGGAGTTGAGTTGATTCTGACCCGGTTGCACGCCGGTGCAAAATTTTCAAACAAGAACTATCAATTCTCGGGTGGTCTGCACGGTGTCGGGGTCTCCGTCGTCAACGCCCTTTCTTCGCGGCTGGAAATAAAAATCACCCGTGATAGGTCTGTTTACAAAATTGTATTCGAACACGGAGACAAGGTAGAAGACCTGTCAGTCATCGGCACTGCAAAGGCTGGTCTGTCAGGGACCACCATACGGTTCTGGCCGGATTTAGATTACTTTGACACCCAGCATTTTTCATCAAAGAATCTGCGACAGATCCTGCGGGCAAAAGCGGTTCTGTGCTCTGGACTCCGTGTGACCTTTTTCGACACCCAGACAGATACCGTAGATGAATGGATTTTCCAGGACGGTCTGAAAGACTACTTGTCAGACAGCTTAGGGTTATATGCGGCAATACCGTCAGATCCTTTTGTGGGTGACTTTCAGGGGAATGAACAGTCAACATCCTGGGCCGTTACCTGGCTGCCGGAAGAGAAGGATATTGTCAGTGAGAGCTATGTCAACCTGATTCCAACAAATCTTGGCGGCACCCACGTCAACGGATTTCGTGCTGGCTTGACAGAGGCAATTCGGGAATTCTGCGAATTTCACAAACTGCTACCCAGAGGTCTTAAGCTGACACCAGAAGATATCTGGGAGCATTGTAACTACGTTCTGTCAGTCAAGATCAGGGATCCACAATTCTCAGGTCAAACCAAGGAGCGGTTGTCGTCCCGTCAATGCGCACCCTTTGTCATCGGCATCGTCAAAGATGCGTTCAGCCTGTGGTTGAACGAGCATACGGAAGTGGGAAGCCTGCTTGCGGAAATGATGATTAAAAGTGCCCAGACCAGGCAACGGGAAAGTAAAAAAATTGAACGAAAAAAAATCACCAGTGGACCGGCACTTCCAGGAAAACTCGCCGACTGCGTGAGCCAGGACCCCCGCCTCTGCGAACTTTTTCTGGTTGAGGGAGACTCGGCAGGAGGATCTGCAAAACAGGCCAGAGATCGGCAACATCAAGCAATTCTGCCTTTAAGAGGTAAAATTCTGAACACATGGGAACTCGATTCGGCCTCGATACTGAAATCCCAGGAAATTCACGACATATCAGTCGCAATCGGTATCGATCCAACAATAGGGGATATAAACGGCCTGAGATACGATAAAATCTGTATCCTGGCTGATGCCGATTCTGACGGACTCCATATTGCAACCCTGCTTTGTGCCCTTTTTCTCAGGCATTTTCACGGACTGGTGGAGGCCGGACACATCTATATCGCCATGCCACCACTCTATCGAATCGATATAGGCAAGGAGGTGTTTTATGCCCTGGACAATGAAGAGAAAAACGGATTGCTGGATCGTTTTACAGCCGAAAAGAAAAAAGGGAAGGCGAACATCCAGCGGTTCAAGGGGCTCGGAGAGATGAATCCCATGCAACTGAGAGAGACCACCATGGCACCTGAAACGCGCCGGCTGCTGCAATTGGAAATTGATTCAGCCATCGATGCCTTCAGCACCATGGAACTGTTACTGGGCAAGAAAAAGGCCGGGGAACGTCGCGCCTGGCTGGAAGAAAAGGGCGATCTTGTCGAGCGCTGATCACATACCATCCATTCCGTCTGCAATATAAAAACGCCTTGCACTAAAAGGGTCAATGACTGAACTGTCAACACTTAATTCTGACGGGATCGAACAGATCCCGATCTACGACTTCTCAGAGCGAGCATACCTGGAGTACTCCATGTATGTTATTCTGGACCGGGCACTTCCCCATATCGGTGACGGACTGAAACCGGTTCAACGGCGAATTATTTACGCCATGTTCGAGTTGGGGCTCAACGCAACCGCCAAATTCAAGAAATCGGCCCGTACCGTCGGCGACGTTCTCGGGAAATTCCACCCCCATGGTGATGCCGCCTGTTACGAAGCGATGGTGCTAATGGCACAGCCATTTTCATACCGCTATCCGCTGGTAGATGGACAGGGAAACTGGGGCTCCCCTGACGACCCCAAATCATTCGCGGCCATGCGATATACCGAGTCCAAGCTGACAGCTTACGCCAACATCATGCTGGATGAGCTGAAACTAGGTACCGTGGACTGGAAACCCAATTTTGATGGGACTCTACAGGAGCCTCTAGTCCTGCCGTCCCAACTGCCCAATCTGTTGTTGAATGGAACCACCGGTATCGCAGTCGGAATGGCAACCGATATTCCACCTCACAATCTGAGAGAGGTAGTTAATGCATGCGTTCATCTTCTCAAAAAACCAGAATCAGACCTGGAAGACCTTTTTCAGTTTATCAAGGGACCGGATTTTCCAACAGAAGCGGAGATTATCTCCTCTCCCGCCGAAATTGTGGCAGCATACCGAAAAGGAAATGGAAGCCTGCGGATGAGAGCTGTTTTCCAGAGAGAAAACGGCGACATCGTCATCACAGCACTTCCGCATCAGGTATCAGGATCAAAAATCCTGGAGCAGATTGCCGGCCAAATGCAGGCCAAAAAACTGCCGATGGTCGCTGACCTGCGTGACGAGTCCGACCATGAAAGTCCGACCCGCCTTGTTGTTGTGCCACGTTCCAACCGGGTGGATATCGAGCAACTGATGAATCATCTGTTTGCGACGACCGACCTTGAAAGGACCTATCGCATTAACCTGAACGTCATCGGGCTGGATGGACGCCCCCAGGTAAAAAATCTCCTGACCATTCTGCAGGAGTGGCTGACCTTTCGAACGATCACTGTCAAGAGAAGGCTACAGAGCCGGCTCGACAAGGTTCTAGATCGTCTGCACCTGCTGGACGGATTACTGATTGCGTATCTCAACCTGGATGAGATCATCCGAATTATCCGCAACGAGGACAATCCCAAGCCTCTCATCCAAAACCGTTATTCCCTTAGCGATACCCAGACCGATGCCATACTGGAACTAAGACTGCGTCAATTGGCCAAGCTGGAAGAGAACAAAATTCGTAAGGAGCAGGATGATCTGTCAAAAGAGCGGTTACAGCTGGAAACGACACTGGCATCAGACAACCGGGTCAAAACCCTGATTCGAAAAGAACTGGAAAAAATTGCCAAAACCTTTGGGGATGATCGACGCTCTCCTGTTGTTGAACGCCAAAATGCCTGCGCCCTGTCAGAATCTGAACTACTGCCGACCGAAGGTGTGACAATCATCCTGTCAGACAAGGGCTGGATTCGAGCTGCCAAGGGGCATGAAATCAATACCGAGAGTCTCAATTTTAAGGCTGGTGACCAACTGAAGACCATCACCACAGGCCGCAGCAACCAGATGCTTGTAGTCCTGGATTCGAGTGGCCGCAGTTACTCACTGCCTATCAGGGGGCTGCCGTCTGCCAGAGGACATGGCGAACCACTGACCGGTAAATTGACCATTCCCCCGGCCATCACTTTTGAGTGGATAACGACCGGGGAACCTGATCAGAGAGTAATTCTGTCAAGTAGCATCGGTTATGGCTTCATCAGCAAGATGAGTGACCTCTATTGTAAAAATCGAGCCGGAAAATCGGTCCTGACATTTCCGGAAAAGGCTCAGCCGTTGCCCATCATTAAAGTGAACGATATAAAAACCGACCAGCTGGTTGCCATCAGCAGTGAGGGAAGGATGTTAATCTTTCCGGTGGCTCAGCTGCCAGTTCTGGCAAGGGGAAAAGGAAACAAGGTCATTCAGGTGTTTGCTGATAAGACAGAATCGTTATTATTGCTCGGAATTTTACCAGCCAATCATCGCCTGATTCTGCATACTGCAAAACAGAGCATGACCCTGAGGCCTGAAAATCTGGTTGGTTATATAGGCGACAGAGGCAGGCGTGGACAGAAGCTACCCAAGGGATATCGAAACATCAATTCCATGGAGACATCTGAAATTACGTTAATGATTTGATGCGATTCGATATGCATCTACCCATCTTTCGAAAAGAAATGCTATCCTTCTAATGATAGTGACAACCATCCTACACACATACATAAAGAACCCGGAGATCAGTTATGACCGTTCACGTTGCCACCCATCCGTTGATTAAACATAAGTTAGGCCTCATGCGTAAGAAAGACCAATCAACAAAAGATTTTAGAGACCTGTCAAATGAAATTGCACGCCTTCTCACTTACGAGGCAACCAAGGATTTAACGACAGAAAGCGCAACAATCACAGGGTGGGCTGGGCCGGTCGAGGTGGAATTCATCAAGGGAAAAAAGATCACCATTGTACCCATTCTGAGAGCGGGATTGGGAATGATGGACGGGGTGCTTGACATGATTCCCTCAGCAAAGGTCAGTGTTGTCGGTTTCTATCGCAATGAAGAGACACTGCAACCGGTTGAATACTACGCAAAGCTTGCAAGAGATATCGATCAAAGAACCGCCCTGATCCTGGACCCAATGCTGGCAACAGGAGGAACACTCCTGGCAACAATAGCATCGTTGAAAAAAGCGGGTTGTCAGAACATCAAGGGCCTGTTCCTTGTGGCAGCACCTGAAGGCCTTGAGCGGGTCGAGAAGGAGCACCCGGACGTTGAAATATATGTCGCCAGCATCGATGAAAAACTGAATGATATTGGTTATATTCTACCCGGGCTGGGAGACGCCGGGGACAAAATTTTCGGAACAAAGTAAGTTCATCACTATCGCAACTGTTATCACCCCATGGGAACTGAGATGAAATCGGTCATCATTGACACTTCATCCGCCATACTGCTGTATAAGTCAGGACTGATAGCGCAGCTGGTCAATCATTACCAGACTTTGATGACCCCCTCGGTATACGGTGAATTAACAGAGCATGGTTACCCGGGCTCTGATACATTCCGCCTGCTATGCAAATCAGGGCAGATTCACCTGCTGGACTCACCCGATTCAGCATCGGCTTCTCTGGAATTTTATCCCGAGCTACCAGTGCTGAACCAGGGGGAACGCGACACCATCCACCACCAGATGCTAGGCATGGGAGACTTCAGTATCATCGACGATGGGCGAGCGCTCAGGTACTGTAAAAGAGTGGGTCTTCCGTTTATCAATGCGCTGCTGTTTCCCCGAATTCTGTTCTTAATTCAGTCTATTTCAGAATCGGAATACAGCGCCAGAAGCACCGAGATTATCAGATTTGGCTGGTATACAAATCGTATCATTGAGATCGCGGCAAACTTCCCGGAACGATCGATTCAACCATTTCTGCCATCAGACAACTGACAGACCGTCAACATGTCATATTTTGCTACGGCGGGCGCACCGTTCACCTGTGCTAACGTTTACCAATCAGAATAATACGGAACTGAAACCGTTCAAAGATGCAGACTGATCCAAAAACATTAAGGCACCGAATCAGCCAATCACTCTGCCGGGATCAGTTTGCTCTGAAACGGTTGTTGAAAAATCTGCCACCGCCGGAAAGCGAGCAGTTTGATCACCAGATGGAAAAACTACTGAGCCGTCTCACCCGCTCTGAAAAAAGTGTCCAGAAAAGGATTGACGCCCGACCGGTTATTAAATACCCTGCCGGCCTGCCCATAACTGCTAAAAAAGAAGACATTCAACAGGCTATTCTAGCAAATCAGGTCGTTGTTATCAGCGGTGAAACCGGATCCGGGAAAACAACCCAAATCCCCAAAATGTGTCTTGATATCAGCCGGGGTATCCAAGGGCGAATTGCCTGCACTCAACCTCGCCGTATCGCTGCGACATCGCTTGCAACACAGGTCGCCAAGGAACTCGGGACGGAACCAGGGGTCGAGGTTGGTCACAGGATCCGATTTTCCGATCAAACACGTGAAGATACTCTGATCCAGTTCATGACCGATGGCATCCTGCTGGCAGAGATTCAGCATGACCGGTTTCTGAACAACTACGATACCATCATTATTGATGAAGCCCATGAAAGGACCCTTAACATTGACTTTTTACTCGGATATCTTACGCAGTTGCTACCCAAAAGACCTGATCTGAAGTTGATAATCACCTCCGCCACCATCGATGTCGAAAAGTTTTCAAACGCATTCCCCTTGATCACAACAACCGGCAGACAAAATGGATTACTCTGGAATGGTGGCCGGTTACAGGGCTCCGACGTGTTGTCTGGGGCTCCCATCGTCGAAGTCTCCGGCAGGATGTATCCCGTTGAAACAAGATATGTTCCAATCGATGAGTTGATTGAGGAACAGGGAGAGGTCACGATGATCGACTTGGTCAGGGATGCCGTCGAAGAGATCCTGACCATGAGCTCCAATGGGGATATACTGGTATTCATGTCAGGATTTCAGGAAATCAAGGAAGCCGCTGATCGCTTAAATGACCTTCAGGATGAGGATTTCTGGGTTCTTCCCCTGTATGGCCGGCTAACCAAAGCAGAGCAGAACCGCATTTTCCAACCATCCCAATACCGTAAAATCATTATCGCAACCAATATCGCTGAAACATCGATTACCATCCCGGGTATTCGATATGTCGTTGATACTGGCCGGGCCAGAATCAGTCAGTTTAATACCCGCTCCGGGACAAAAGGGTTGCCGGTTAAGCTGATTTCACAGAGCAGCGCCAATCAGCGAAAAGGCCGGTGCGGAAGGCTCAGTAACGGAGTCTGCATTCGTCTGTATTCCCAGGAGGACTTTTTATCCCGCCAGGAGTTCACGACCCCGGAAATCCAACGATCCGACCTGGCAGAAGTCATCCTGCGTATGTCAGGCATGAAGCTGGGGGATATTGTCAACTTCCCCTTTATTGATCCCCCCGAGTCAGCCCAGATCAGGGCTGGAATTAGGTCCTTAAAGGAGTTAGGTGCCATAAATGAAAAAAAAGGTCTGACCTCTATCGGGCGGGAGATGGCGTCTCTGCCGGTTGATCCCCGCACAGCCAGAATGATCCTCCAGGCAAAAGAGGAAAGGTCCCTCTATCCGGTACTCATCATCGCCTCAGCCATATCATGCATGGACCCACGTGAGCGACCTGAGGAGAAAAAAACACAGGCCGACCAGTTGCACGCCCAGTTTCGATCAGATGAATCAGACTTGATGACGATCTTGAATCTTTGGGAGCACTACCATACAACATTGGATAGCTTGAAGACCCAGGGGAAAATGCGGAAGTTCTGCAAGAAAAATTTTCTGTCATACAATCGAATAAGAGAGTGGCGGGATGTTCATGCGCAACTGGTCCACATCGTCAAGGAGAAAAACTGGGCCATAACTCGCCCCGACAACTGGGACTATGACGCCATTCATCGCAGCATACTATCCGGATACCTGACAAATATCGCCAGAAAAAAAGAGAAGCGGATATATGAGGGATCCAGGAACAAAGAGCTGATGATTTTCCCGGGGTCAGGACAGGTCAAGCGCAAGCACGAGTGGATTGTCGCCGTTGAGCTGATCGAAACATCAAGGCTGTTCGCCCATCGGGTAGCTAAAATTACCCCCGAATGGCTGGAATCACTAGCCGGCCATCTGTGCAAGAAACATTGGTCCCAGCCCTGGTGGGATGAGAAATCGTCTCGAGTAGTCGCCTGGGAAAAAGTAACCCTGTTCGGCTTCACCCTTATCGAACAAAGGCGGGTAAATTACGGATCCATTGACCGCGACCTGTCCAATACGGTCTTCATCCGGGAAGCGTTGATCGAGGAAAAACTGGCATCAACCCTGCCATTTTTAAAGCACAACCGCTCGCTGATTGACGATATCCATAAGATGGAAAACCAGCAGAGAAAGCGGAATATTCTGGTCAGTTCGGATAAAATGGAAGCATTTTATCACGAACGGATCACAGGGGTATCCTGTCTGGACGATCTGAAAAAAGTGATCAAGAGCAAAGGGGGAGATCGGTTTTTGTTCATGACCAGAGAAACGTTGATGCAGCAGGATCCGGACAGCAGTGAAGAATTGTTTCCAGCATTCATGACCATTGGTGGACAGAAATGCAAACTGCACTACCTGTTCAAGCCGGGAGACACAGAGGATGGGGTCACCATTGATTTACCTGCATCTCTTCTTAACAGTCTTCAGGAAGCACCATTTGAGTATATGGTTCCTGGCTTTTTACAGGAAAAAATATTCTGGCTGCTGAAGAATCTGCCAAAATCCCTGCGGAAACGAATATTTCCCATACAGGAAATTGCCAACCGAATCTGGGACTCAATCACATCTACCCGCTACTCATCAGACCAGGCAGATTCAGCCACTCCTGCAACTGTTGACTTTTATCACGAACTGTCTGAAACGCTGTTTGATATCACACGTGTTTATATCGAGCCGGACAAGTGGGGACAGAACGGGCTGCCAGACTATCTGATGATGAACTTCCGACTGCACAATCCCAAAACCGGGAAAATATCCCAGGGGAGATCTCTTTCAGACCTGCAGGATGGCCGGATAAAGAAAGGGGATGACTGGCATAAACTGATCCAGCCCCACGAACGGCGGAACATCAAACAATGGGACGTCGGCACACTGTTAACTGAAGTTCAACTGAGCCAGAACGGCGATGTCCCCATCTGGGGGTTCAAGGCTCTGGTCAGTCAAGATGGAGAACTCATCCTGTCGCTCTGTAAAACCCTGTCTGAAGCGGAGGATGCATCGATCAGATCGGGATCAGCCTTGATGGAAACGGTACTTGGGGAAGAGTTCAGCTGGCTGTTTCAGGAGTTGCGATTTCCCCCTGAACCCCTGAATCAATTTCAGCAGCTCTGGGAGAAAAACGCTGACTATACTATCAACCTGCTCCAGAAAAAACTGGGGACCCGGCCGGGAAAACTGAAGAAAAATTTTCATGCAGAACTGCAGCAAAGGGTTTTTGACATGATTTGCAGGGGGCTACTGGGATACACAGGAGAACCGATCCTGACAGAGAAGGCTTTCAACAAAAGACTTGAAGCCATCAGAACTGAACTGCAGGGACTGGGAAAACGGGTTGTTGACTGGCTGACAGAAACAATGGCAGCGTATCAAACACTCAAACTGGAACTGCTAAGTCGAAACCCGGGTAATAATATCCCCTTGTGGCAACCGATTATAAATGAACTTCAGAGTTTCTTTTCTGAGACCTGTCTGACAGACATTCCCCTTGAACAGTGGCGGCACACGTCAAGAATCCTTAGGTCTTACATGCGCCGTGTTGAAAAACTGAATGCAGATCCATTCGCAGAGGATAAACACCGCCCAGTCATTGACCCCTACCAGGCCGCTTGCCTTAAGCACCGGAAATCCATTGAAAAGGCCAGTGCAGCAGAGCAATGGCAGATCAGGCAATTCAAGTGGATGCTGGAGGAGTTCAAGGTGTCGATTTTCTCACAGGATCTGAAAACAGCCTTTCCGATATCAGCCAAACGATTGGATCGCTTTTATGATCAGCATTTCAAAAAAGGCTAAAACCCTGATCATCATTTCGTTTCAATGCATGAGGCATTTTTCAGGAAGGCCTTGATCACTATTTCTAATTTTGTTATGCTGCTTTGCATCAAACTCTGTGGTCCGACTGTCCTCAGGGGACCAGTACAAACACACCGTCATGAACACTGGACGGCCGACCACACATACCATCGGTCCAGTAACAATTTTTCCTGTTTTTCGTCAGATTGAGCGTTTCAAGAGGCTTGTATGATAAAAATTCTGATTGTCGATGATGATCCACATCTGATTGAACTGTTAAGCGAAATTCTTGAATCGTTTGACTATGATTCAGAGTTTATCACCAGACCCAAGTTTCTGATGGATATCCTGAAGAGTGAACCCTTTGACCTGATCCTGATGGACTACTACATGCCGGAAGCAAATGGGGTCACGCTGCTGAAGGGCCTGAAGCAACACCCTGTTTACCAGGAAATTCCCGTCATCATGCTGACAAGTGAGATAGATGACCAGCTACTCGCTGAATGTTTTGAAAATGGGGCTGAAGACTTCATCAACAAACCCATCAGTGAACTGGTGCTCCATTCACGGATTGAATCGGCTATAAACAACCAAAAAAATCTGAATCAGATACAAGCTCAGAGAGATGAACTGGAGGATATGCTGCAAACAGTCAAAAAGTACTCCTCTGAACTGAAAAACGAAATCGCGGCAAAGGATCAGGCTCTGAATCTGCTGAAAACAACCTTCGATGGTATGGCGGAAGGTGTGATTACCCTGGACTCACATTTCATTGTCAAGATGATCTCTGCAAAAGCACTGCAGATTATGGAACTCAACGAAATGGACGCCATGGGAAAACCGGCGACATCGCTTATGGGAAATGCCATCGCCGGACCCAACGGATTGATGGTGGAGTGTGCCGGCAAGAAAACGGGTATCTCTAATAAACAGACCCAACTGCTTTGCCCATCCGGCTCCATCATACCCGTCAGTATCTCCATTACCCCCCTGAAAAAATCAGTATCCAACGCCAGTTGGTTACTGTTCTTCCGCGACAGGCGGGAAGAGGAACATCTAGTGATGGAAAAAGCCAACGTCGTTAATTTCGGCAATATGATCAGCTGCGATCTGAAAATGAAAGAGATCTTTATGCTGATTGAAAACATAGCGACTAGCAACGCTACCGTTCTGATACAAGGTGAGAGCGGAACCGGAAAGGAACTGGTGGCACAGGAGATTCACAACAGAAGCCGTCGGGCACAGAAACCTTTTAATGCGGTAAACTGCGCGGCTATCCCTGCCAACCTGCTTGAAAGTGAATTCTTTGGACATGAAAAAGGGGCATTCACTGGCGCTCACCAATTAAAAAAAGGCCGATTCGAACTTGCCCACGAGGGAACCCTGTTCCTGGATGAAGTCGGTGAAATTCCGGTGGAACTCCAGGGGAAACTCCTGCGGGTGCTTCAGGAACAAAAATTTGAAAGGGTCGGGGGAACAAGGCCAATTGAAGTAAGTGTTCGTATCGTGGCAGCAACCAATAAGAACCTGTGGCAGAGTGTTCAGGACAAAACCTTCAGAGAAGATCTCTACTACCGCCTAGACGTCGTTTCAATCAAGCTGCCGCCTCTCAAAGATAGACTCCCGGACGTTTCCCTTCTCATCACTGCATTTATTGAGCGACTGAATAAAAGTGAACACCGCGACGTCAAAAACTTTACCGGAAACGCTATTCAAAAATTGGTTCACTACACGTGGCCTGGAAATATCAGGGAACTGTACCATGTCATTGAATATGCATTTGCTGTCAGTAAGGGAGATATTCTTCGCAGCACCCATCTCCCGGAAAAAATTCTCAGGGGATCGCAGAGTGAAGAAAAACCCGAGATACCACCCGTTCAAAGCGAAAAGGATATGATTTTACGAGCTCTGGAACAAACCAGTTTCCGGAAAGGGAAGGCCGCAGCTCTTCTGGGTATATCTCCCAATACTCTTTATCGAAAACGTAAAAAGTTCGGTATTTAATCACCAGTGCTGCTGAGACTGAAGCAACTTCTAACCAGCTTTCCCATACCAAATGAAAACATTGAATATCGCTTTTCTGGCATCACATGGTGGCAGTAATATGCAGGCTATTATCGACTCCGTCAGGGAGAGCCGACTCAACGCAAACCTGGTTGCCGTCATCAGCAATAACTCAAACTCCACAGCTCTGCACCGAGCAGAAAAGGAAAATATTCCTCACTACCATATCAGCAGCCAGACCCATGGGGGATCAGATGAAATGGATGCTGCCATCGCCGAAACGTTGAAAAGCTGTGACACCGACCTGATTATCCTTGCCGGTTATATGAAAAAAATAGGGACCCGAACCCTCAACGCATTCAAAGGGCGAATTCTAAATATCCATCCGGCACTCTTGCCGAAGTTCGGTGGGAAAGGAATGTATGGAAAGCAGGTACATCAAGCAGTATTGGAGTCGGGGGAGACTGTTTCAGGCGTGACCATTCATCTGATCGATGAGAAATACGACAACGGCCCCAT
This sequence comes from bacterium, assembly GCA_029940215.1. GTDB lineage: Bacteria > SAR324 > SAR324 > XYD2-FULL-50-16 > XYD2-FULL-50-16 > JAHJRI01. The sequence goes on from JAOZRE010000023.1 coordinate 20,117, forward strand.
CCTGGCGCAGGAAACGGTCCCTGTGTTGAAGGACGATACCGTAAATACACTTGCTGAAAGGGTCTTGAAAAAGGAGCACTCCCTCTATTCAAAAACCATTGCGCAAATCATCTCAGGTGAGATTCCCCTTCCCTGAACCGGATCCATCATTTGCTGCGTTACCAACAAGATTAGACGGCCTCCCTTATCAATCCACCTCAATTTTTGACAGTTGAAGACGGCAGGCTTCCGCAAAATCTTCCGGATAGTGCCCGTTTATCCAACGAAGCTGGGCTTCACTGAAGGCACCAGGAGATTCAGGCAGTTTTGGCATAAACGCATACAGCAAGCGCTGGTCCCTATCCTGCGAATCGAGTCGCTTCGGATATTCAATCGTGGTAATCATTCTGGCCCCCAAAGCAGACAACACTTTCACGGCAATCAACAATGCACGGTCGATGGCTTGACGGACTTCCGGTCCGGCTTCCAGAACGTTTCCCACCGGATTGATCGTCATCAGTTGGATCTCCCACTGCGATGTCTGAGCCTTGGGGACAAAAAGCCATACCTCATCATCTTCGTAGACAATCAGGCTGGATGGACCCTTCTCATCTCCGTCCAACCGTTTATTGGTGAGAATTGCCTGGATATAACTCTCAAAAAAGCCGCTTCCATTCTCAAATTGGTAGGAAGCTGAAAAATCTGCAATCAGATCACCACACCCATAAGCAGTCAAGCCTTCATTTAAATGCCGATTCTGCAAATCACCGGTTTGTGAAGAGACCGACTGCGGGATGAGTGAAAATTGCTGGTGAATCTGCTGATGAGACGCATGCAATCGGTAATGACTGGGCGCGAAATCAAAACCAAAATTCCAACCCCAGAGCGTACCATTGAAGGCCCACTTCTCCTCCTGCCCTGGTTGGGAAATCTGTTTCAGAATCCCCTGCTTTAAGATCTCCAGTTCAGCAGCGGACAGTGTCCTTCGTTCTGATGGGATTTCAACGTCAAACTGTCGAGCCAGCCTTGCGTAAGTCCTCTGATAGTATAAATGTCGAAGCCCAACCATATCAGACAGACTCAATTCATGGACATCATAACGGACCGCATCATTTGCCATGTTGGCGGCGTAATGCCCCCAGGGGATATAACTGTTGCGCCTTAAGTATTCAAAGACATGGGACCCTTTTCCTTCATCCAGCCAATCGCCAACAATTTCACTTTTCCCCTGCACACCCGGTCGCAGGACCATAACCTCCTTGAAGATATCCGGAAGATGGCGGTTATTGACCAGGGTTTCAAAAAGAACATAATCCCGAATATCTGCCGATATTCGACCGGAGTCATCTTTCCTGTATTGCAATCCAACGGGCTGTTTCCCGGTCTTATCATAGACAAAGTCACAACAGAAACGCGCCAGACAGGTCAAATCATCAGGGTCCGTTGATGTTGATGCCAGCGCAATCCGGAGCGGATCAGGAAGGATACTAACAATGTGCTGAAGCGTATTTTCCGCATCGGCATCTCCCACTGGCCAGCTATTCATTGTTTCACGTAGCGATACGGGCGGCATCTCAGGCAGGCAGATAGCAGAAGGGTTCCCAGCCTTTTCATCCGCCCAGCTCTTGCAGATATAAGTGGTTCCCCTGAATGGAAAGGCGTTTGGAATTTCAAATATCCAATCCGCTTCTGTTTCGGTGACTGCTCCTGCAGGGAAATTATCCTGGTTCTGATGGACACCTCCTCCTTCGATCCTGCCCAATGCCTCTATGGCGTCTCTTTCCCGAAAATTGGTAACACTGAAATGCGGGCGATGGACACCCCATTGAAAATGTCCTTCACGTGATACACATGTCCTTGGTTTCAAAATGTCCCTCTTTAAGCAAGGTTACAAAATTCCGGCCTCTTCTATTCCATTTGATCTGCGCAGTGTTGGACCGGACAGTCTCCCCGGCATCTCACCATTTTCAAATTCACTCTCCCCAGTCAACAACTGGTTTTCATCGAATAACAACCAGATTCGATCAGAAATCAGAAAACCCGTCGCTTTTCGATTAAATTCAATGACCATTCTTGAGACCAGTACCCATGATCATGTATATTTCAGGTATAATATTGTAATTTAATACTAATATAAAATGGCATGTAAATCGCAATAGAGGTTTGGATGTACAGTTATTCAACTACTTTCATCGTTTTAACGATTATCAATTAAGTATCAATAGATGGCAACCGCTAACATCAGACCATCTGCCTGCCGCAGACTCAATCTGGATTCCGGCACCGGGCTTTCCAATCTGATCCAGGCTTCACAGGAGATTTCACGCTGTGTCCGACTTCCGGATCTGTTTAATGTGGTTCTGGAAAGTGCCCTGGTCTGCTCCTGCGCTGAAATTGGGGCCATACTGACACTGGAGGAGGGTGGTCCGTGGGTCCATTCACAGGCTAGAAAAAGGCTGGATGACAAAATCTATTTTCAAACATCCCCAAGAACAAAGCTGTCTGATTTAGAGCAATACAATATCCCGGAATCTGTCATTCAGCGTGTTCTTGCATCCAAAAAGGCCGTTTCCATCACTGTCGCGAAACCATCAGTTTCCCAGCCGACTTCAAACAGATCAGCTGCGCCATCGCTAAGACAGGTATTAGTACATTCGATTATTCCTCCGGCGACTGAAACACCGATGCTTCTCTATCTTGAGCGAATTAATAAAACCCTTTTCAGCAAAGAAGACATATCAACTGTCTCACTGCTCTGTGAACAGGCAGCGATATCACATGAAACGGTAAAAAACTTCAGCCAATTGGGAGAGGCCGTGGCTGAACAGATGAAAAAGGTCAGCCACCTTAAAAAATCGATGGAACAGACTGATATAGCAAGAACGGGTTACCTGACAACCATTAACGATGCGATCCAGTCCAGGTTGAGTACCATTCTCAGCGTCAGTAAGCGAGTTCAATTTGACAAAACTGACTGTTCGTCGCTCCCTGGAAACAATTATTTTCTCGATCAAATCCAGCAGTCCGCCCGGGATCTGGCTGAACTTTTTGAAAATGCTTTTGCTTATTCAACCACCCAGCCTAAGAGACAACCCGCTTTTGCGGATAGCCTGGACCCGGCGTTGCTTGCACAGTCGGCCTACCAGAGTAGCCGTAGAGCGGCCGCAGAAAAAGCAATTGATTTTAATCTCAGTTTCGTTGGACCACTTCCAAAATCAATCCTGACAGACCGTGTCATTCTTAATCGAGTATTAGTGTCAGCCCTCTTTAAGTCAATCCAACTCTCCCGGAAAAATGACACTATTAATTTCAAGGTGTCAACGACTTCCCGCGTCATACGGTTTGCCATCTCTCACAAACATGCACACCCTAAAAACAATATCGAGGAAGCCCGAAAGAGGAAATCCAATACCGAAGACAACACCGCTACGGTCCCTAATATCAACGAATTCAGCCTATTTTTTGACCTGATGGATATTAATGCCATTGAAAAAACGGTTACCCAACTGGGCGGAAAAACAACCAGAGCCATCAAGAACAAACAGCCCACTCTGTCATTCGAAATACCGAATAATAACAGATCAGTTACCCATAATTTCCTGCAAACATCTGATAAAGACCACTCTAGAGCACCCAGAGAACTACCAGCAGATATCGCGGCTGAAATGAACCTGAAATTGACAGACCTTCTATCAATCCCGATTTATAAGGGAGGAACCATTCAACGGGTCATACGTCGATTGTTAAAACTGTGCGAAGGGTACGAATCAGACTATCCAGATATCCTGAATAAAATAACAACCGCCGTATACGGCGGCAACGACCGGATCTTTAAACGGCTGATCCACAATGCACTTGCCTATCAGAAACAAGTATCTGATGCCGCTCTCAAATGATTCGGTACCACAACAGAAGAACTCGCCAGGATCCGGTAATTTAATCCATTGGACGCCAGATCGCTCCTCCAATAGCCACAAATC
>JAOZRE010000024.1:0-22108 GCA_029940215.1 bacterium
ATAAACCCTTTTTTAGATCAATCCCGGAAGCCGGGTACTATGCTTCAAAGGGGGATTTGATAAAATAGGCGTTGACAATCGTTTTTATTAACCGCTAAAGATATTCAGCGGCGGCCAGTCCCAGTGTTTCATTCACGCCGTCCTCAATCATTGCTGCCCGAGCATCCCGGAACATTTTTTCCACCGGATACTCTTTTGCCAGCCCGTTACCGCCGAATATCTGGATCGCCTTGCTGGCCACCCAGGTCGCTGTTTCGGTGGACAGGCATTTGGCTGCTACAGCATGTGCCCCGGATGGCATCTCACCCTTAGTCTGCTGTGCCGCATTGTAAAGTGCCATGCGGCGTGAATTCGCCCTGGCTGCTTCTACCCGCGTGAACATTTTGAACAGGTCCAGCTTGATGTTCTTATGCTCGAAAATTGATACGCCACCCTGTACCCGCTGCTGAGCATAGTTGAACGCTTCATCATAGGCCGCTTTGGCCAGCCCTGCAAAGGTGATGGACATACCACCGTTGGCGCCTGCCAGAATCAATTCCCCCATATCCGCAATCGCGTTTTCAACAGGTTGAATCACCATGTACTGCTTGGGAATCCGGGCATCCTGGAAGATGATGGAACCCTGGTTCAGAGAGCGCTGCCCCAACTTGTCCAACGGTTTGCCCCTGGTAATTCCGGGCAGGTCCAGGGGAATAATCGCCAACCCGGTACCCGCCATCCCTCTTGAAGCGTCCAGGCCCACATGTAGAACCGCGTGCGTGGCGATGGTGCCGTTGGAAACCCAGGCTGCCTTTTCACCATTGACAATATATTCATCTCCCTTCAACTCACCGGTGACAGACGGTCCACATTTCGGGTCATCCTTGCCCAGGGACCAGTCTCCTCCATGCTCAGGCTCTGTGATCGCCCAACAACCAACCATCTCACCCTTCTCGTCTGCCACATAGTCACGAACCATCTGCTCCAGTTCCGGTACGAATGGTGCGAACATGGCTGCAAACCCGAATGGCATCGCCGATGCCCCCAGGCTGATAGCCAAACCGGCATCACCATATCCCATGGTCTCCGCTATCAGAAAACTGGTCATGGGATCCATGCTCTCTGCTATCCCACCGTAGGCTTCAGGAATACTGTTTAAATGAAGGTCCAGGTCCCTGGCTCCCTTAAAAACACTCCATACCGGAGATTCCGGTGCAGAGGCATCCGCCGGGTTTGCCATCTGGTCCAGCTCTATTCCCACCGGACGCATTACATCCATGGCGAATTTCCGTACCTCCTTTTGTATTGCCAGGGTTTCAGCACTGAGATTCATGTCGATTTCCCGATAGGCCATCTTGTGTCTCCTTATAATAGTTTTGAGTATGATCTGGTTGCTGTTAATTGCTGGTGCAAAAAAGCGATGTTTCTCGTTAAGTAAGTAAATATTTACTAATTATCGTGGATATTTTTTTCACACTTTAATAGAGGCTGTCAAGCCAATTTTTCTCATAACATTTTCCAGCAGCAACGGTTTAAATTGCAGATTTAGTTGTGTACGGCTCACTCTTTTCCCAGTTCGATCTGGAAGTTGTCCAGGAACGATGTGTCATAGGCATTTTCAGGATTTTCGCGCACCATCTGATCCAGGCGATGGGCGTCATCACCCACCAGAATTCGCCACTGCTTGTTGCGTACGCCATCCAGAATAATACCGGCGGCCTCTTCTCCGCTGAGCGGAGCGTTGTTGGTGAAGTCATCCATATTCTGTTGAATCAGGTCTCTGATGTCATCATCACTGATGTCTTCAGTGGGTATTTCCTGCTTTTCAAGCCATTCCCGGCGGGTCACCAATTCTTCCGAGGTCATGTCGGCGGGCAGATTGGTATCCAGTATTTTATGTGTGTTGGCAATGATTGACGTTCCGATGTGGCCGGGCATGACCACTGAAACGTTCACATGGGGGGCGTTCATGCGCAGATCCACGAGCAGCGATTCTGAAAACCCCTTCACTGCGAATTTGGCGGTACTGTATGCCGTGTGAGTGACAGCTGGCCCCATACAGGCCCAGAATCCGTTAACGCTGCTGGTGTTGATAATATGGCCCTCACTGCTATTGAGAAGCAGTAGCATAAAGGCCCGGGTGCAGTAATAGACGCCGAACCAGTCGATACCGAAGGTTCGTTCCCATTCCGCCCGTTCTCCAAGCACAAAGCTGGCCCCACCACCGATACCGGCGTTATTGAACAGCAGGTTGATGTGATTGGTCTGATGTTGGTCCTTGACGGCTTCGCAGAAATCGATCACCTGGCTTTCGTCTGCCACGTCGCATTCATGAGTGGTGATCACGGTGCCTGCTGGAGCTGTTTCTTCGCAGATCCGCCTGGTTTCCACCATGCTTTCAGTCATCACATCGCAGATGGCGACGTGACAGCCCATGGAAGTCAGATGACCGGCCAGTCCCCGGCCGATTCCAGTTCCAGCGCCGGTGATGACAGCGATCCTTCCTTTAAAATCCTTCATTAGGCCTCAATTGTCAGGTGTAGAGTCTGAATTACGATTTTTTCCGTCGGGGAACGACAGTGATTATCAAGTAAGTAGTCAGTTACTTAGCTCGTAGGTTGGTTTTTTCCACAAATCTCCAGGATTGTCAAGATTAGATTTTTTTACTTGAGGGACGTCAAGTATCGGGGGGATCACCCACACGAATGGTTTGTCGGGTTGTGTGGGCGATGTTATACGGGGGTTAGCTATCAGGCTGGAACAAATTCTTCGGGTCGGACCTGCTTCATGGTAATGGCGTCATCCTCACAGGTAATGGCACAGAGGCCGCAACCCATGCATTTTTCCTGATCAATGACGCTGACACCCGTGTCCAGGCTGATGGCATCGAAATAGCATCGATCCAGGCAGTTCTCACAGCCGGTGCAGTTGTCCGCATCGACGAATGCGGAGAATCGACTGGGAGCGGTAAAATTGGTTGCCGTCTGGCCGTGATTGACCCAGTTGATGCAGCAGTCGTCGCAGCAGTTACAGATAATATGGCCCAGGCCTCGTGAATTACCCACCACATGAACAAGACCCTCTTCACCGCATTTTTTCAGCATCTCAAGGGACTCTTCCTTGGTCAGTTTTCGGCCGGACCCTCTCTCAAGTGCATAGTCTGCAGCCTTATCTACCTGAATGCAGACATCCACTGGTTTACCGCATTTTCCATCCACAACCCGGCAGGTGCAGGCCGTCACCGCCAGGATCCTGGCCTTTTCCACCACCTGACGAACATCGTCGAAATAGGCCACCTGAAGATCCGGTTTGATGACTGCATCGATGGGGATTACCCTCATCGCAGACCCGGGGAGAAGGGCCTGGAATTCGACCATGTGTTTGTCGAACTCGGTATGATGGTACTCCTTCCACAGATCGAAGAACTCCTGCGTCATTCCCGGGGCCAGGATGGTGGCATCATGAAATTGGAGCATGTATTTGACACGGTAGTAGATCCCTGGTTTGCTGGATTTGAATAGTAGACCTTTTTTAAACAGCGGATCAATCAGTTGCTCAACCTTTTCGGCAGGCACACCTGATCGTTCAGCAATTTCGGCCACCGTTCCCGGTGGCGCTGCTGCAAGCACTACCTTGGCTTCGTCTTCATCCGCCAGCATTTTGAATATTTTTGGGATGATGACTGATTCCGATATGCCAATAGCGTTGGTTAGTTGTTGATACAAGTCCGTTTGTGTCATTGCCTGCTCCTGTATTGAAAACTGCCTGATTTGCCGAAACCTCCGGAATGCTGACCGGTCTCCGGAATTTGCTATTCACAGACTCATATCCGAACATTTGATTATCTGTCAACCAGATTTGCTACGAATTAAGGCCAACGGTGTCAGCCTTTGGAGAAGTGCTCTATCCAAAATACCGCTTGACACCGATCATTCAAATGCTTAATACCTGATCAGGTAAAACAGTGCTCTCTACTTCAAATTGAAACAAGGAAAACCAATGGCAAGAATCAAACTACTGGAAAAGAATGACGTTGAACCCATGGCAGCTGACCTGTACCAGAAAGCTGAAGACAGTGTAGGACGGGTGCTTAACCTGTTCAAGGTGCTTGCCCACAGCCCGAAAATACTCAGGGATTGGAACCGTCTGGGTACCACCCTGCTGGTCAAGGGGGAGATATCACGGAAGCTGCTGGAATTGGCGATTATCCGAGTGGGGGAGATCAACCAGGCACCATATGAGCTGGCGGCGCATCGTATGATCGGGTTGGAGTGCGGGATTTCCCAGGAACAGATCGACGACCTGGGTGACTGGCAGGGATCGCAGCATTTCGATGAACTGGAGCGGGCCATCCTGCAGTACACAGACGAAGTCAGCCGTGATATTCGCGTGTCTGATGATGCGTTCAATAAACTACGCCAGCATTTCAGCGAAAAGCAGATGGTGGAGATCACTGTAACCATCGGATACTATCATATGGTGTGTCGCTTCCTGGAACCGATGCAGGTGGATATGGAAAAGGCTTAGGGTCGTAGGTAACCTATCCCGGCTGGGATATGACGAACAATGGGGTGTCGTGACTGTATCTGCTAGTCGGAGACCCCATCAGGCCCGATTTCGATGCTGTCAACCACCCATTTAAACGCCTGCAGTCCCTCCAGACCGCTGGCAGTGACTTGATAGACCCCATGCTCTTTACGTTCAAACCAGCCATAGTGATTGTCTCTCATGATGTTGCCCGCCTTATTACCCACTCCAAATTGCTTGATAAGTGAAATCTTCAGTGGACCATGCATTTTCAGTAACTGGGCACAACGCAAAGCCTCCTGCCTATAGGCTGTTATGATGACCTTTTTTGATGATCCGCCAAGGTTGTGATCCCCCTCCCGTAAATTAAACTCCTTTTCCAGAGCTGCCGTTTTGGCAATGTTCCTTCGTGGCTGATAGGGGCCAGGATCCAGGTGAATCTGGGCGAAGGGCTTTTTTACCTGTAACATGTGCACACCTATCAGCCCGATACCCATTCGACGACATAAGCGCAGAATTGACCGCTTTTTTCTGTTCCAGATCGAATTCTTCTGGGAAATCCCAGGCAGGGGAAAGGCGAGATAAACGTCTTCAGAGATGCCCAGACGGTCTATGCACTGAAGAAACAACTCGAGATTAAGGCTTTTCTTCAGTTCCACCAGGATCAGTGGCTTTCCCTCGGCCCGGGCGACAAGGTCGCAGTGGTTTACCTCCCCTTTGACCGTATATCCCTTTTCTTCAAATAGTCGTTTTACCGGCAGATAAAGATCCCTTTCGGTCAGGTCTTTCAGCTTCATGGATGATGCCAGAGATGTGAGGGTTGCCGTTCAGCTGTGATGGCGCAAAACGGATGGTTTGACAAGTTTAATAATGCATCTTAAGCCATAAAAAAATCCTTGACAACTGAAGGGATTTCAGAAAATATTTATGCCAAATTACTAAGTAAATATTTACTTAGCTGGAAATACCCGGATTTTCCGACTTTATGCGATGCAGTCGGCGGATTGAGATGGCTCCCAACAAAAGTTCAAGGGTAAAAACGTATGGCGAAAAAAAAGAGATTGACGGCGGAGCAGAGGCGGATATCCATTATTGAGGCAACCATACAGGTTGTGGCGACATTGAACTATGATCGAGCGACAACAGCTCTGATTGCGAAGGAGGCCAAAATAAATCAGGCTCTGATATACAAACATTTCAAGAGTAAAAGGGATTTACAGATAGCCATGCTGGATCATATCCGTGGAATTATGAGCGAAAATTACGATTCCAATCCGGAATTGGCCAAAGAGGTTGAAAAATCCAGTTTTTATCAGGCGATCACCATCCAGTATCACTCCCAGTTGAAATCCGAGATTTTGCTGAGAGCTTGCGTCCTGAAGGCCATGGTTGCTATTGACCGGAAGATTCGAGCCAAGGCCTGGGAGATTGTAAAGGAAAACCACGAATTTCTCCGCGCATCACTGGAGGAGGACTACCGCTCCAAGACGGGTAACGCTGAGTTTGATGCGGAGATGATGGCCTGGTCGGCTTTTGCATCTGATATGCTGTTTACCGGTCTTTCTCTGATGGATAAAATAGATGAGATATCAACGGAAAAAATATTTGATTCAGTTCGATCATTGGAGAGAGTTTTATTTGGGATCGAATAAGATTCGTTGGTTTGGCGTGTTAAGTCATTGTATTAATGTAAATGTCGGACAGGAGTGAACCGATGCGAATTGAAGGGATCAATAAAGTCTGTTTTGTGGGTGCTGGGACCATGGGGTGCTTTAACTCTCTGGTGACGGCCATCGCCGGCTATGAGGCCTTCCTTTATGATGTCTCTGAGGCAGTGCTGCAGGAGTCGGAAGAGCGGCAGAAACTATGGGGAGAGGTTTTGGTTGAGAGAGGTTTTACCAGCATTTCCGAGGTTGAGGAGGCTTTCTCTCGAATAACGCGCACTTCAGATGCCGCGTTTGCTGCAGCTGACGCGGATCTGATGAGTGAGTCTGTTTTCGAACAGGTGGAATTGAAGCGGGAGATACACAGGCAGTTTGAGAAACTGTTGCCGCGTCATGCCATTATGACAACAAATACCTCAACAATTGTGCTCTCTGATATTGAGGATACAGTCGAATTTGGTGATCGATTTGCAGCGATGCATTTTCATCAGCCGGGACGCCTGGTGGATCTGGTAGCGGGCCCTCGCACCAGTCCGGAAACCATTGAGGTACTGAGCCGGTTTGTGCGCAGCCAGAATCAGGTCGCGATCGTGTTGAAAAAGGAAAACCCGGGATATGTTCACAACAACCTGTACGGCTCATTGTTGCATACAGGGTTGGTCCTGTTTCAGACCGGGGCGGGGACGCCCCAGAAGATTGACCAGGCCTGGATGTTGACCCAGCGATCTTATGGTGAAAACGCATCAGCGCTGGAGGAACATGGTATTGGTCCATTTGGCCTGATCGATTTTGTGGGGCTGGATGTGGTTCATGACGTTACTGTGGGACTATTGGCGAAAGCTGAGCAGACCGGTGAGGAGTTGCACGAACAGAAGAAAATGATTACGGATGGCGTCATTGCCGCTCTCAGAGATATGATAGATCGGGGGGAGTTGGGATTTAAGGCTGGCAAGGGATTCTACACTTATCCTGATCCGGAGTTTCAGCAGCCGGCATTTCTGGAGGGTGTTACAGAAAACAAGGATCTCAGTGATCCACTCATCAATGGCATATTAAAGCAAGCTATCCTGCTTGTGGCTGATGGGGTTTGCGAGGTTGAGGATGTTGACCTTTCATGGATGCTGACCCACAGCCCCACAATTGGCCCATTCGGTATTATGGATGATCGGGGAATTGATATCGTGTTGAACCAGTTGAATGACCAGGCGGCGTTTTTGACGGCTGTGTTTGGCGAGGATGATCCGGATCTGGATGAAATAAAACGGGCTGCCGGCTTCCTGGAGGCCATGATTGACAAGGGACTTATGGGTAAGAGAAGCGGCAGGGGGTTTTATCAGTACCCTGATCCTGTGTACGCCAAACCCGGTTTTTTATTGTAAAGAAGGGGTGCCGGCTCTTTTGACCTTTTGCCGGCATTGTTTCAGGCACACTGTAAAATATGAACCAGGCAGACAGCACCGATACCCACCATATGGGTCAGTCCTGTGTTGGCCCCGGGTTGCTGACGGTCTCCCGCTTCTCCACGGAGCTGCCGGACCACCTCGGCGATTTGTCCGACGCCTGTCGGGCCGATGGGGTGACCCATGGACAACAGTCCTCCTGACGGACTGAGAGCACAGCGTCCACCAATATCAAATTCTCCGGCTGCAATATCCCGACCCCCGTTTCCCTCTTCACTCAGACCCATCGCCTCGGTGTATATAATCTCTTCGATGGTGAAGGCATCATGCAGTTCAACCACATCCAGCTGGTTGGCTGTGATACCCGCTTCGCGATAAGCCTGCTCGGTTGTTTCCCTGGTCAGGGCCACGTCCCAGTTTTCTCCAGGCTCGTAAAGCCTTTCCGACCTTGACGCAGACGCCATGACCCGGATGCTTCTCTTTGTTGGTAGCTTCAGACGTTCCATGGCATCTTCACTGGCCACAATGACAGCAGCTGCCCCTTCTCCGATAGGGCAACAGTGCAGGCGATTCAGTGGTCCGGACAGGTAAGGCGGGGCCATTACCTCTTCGAGGGTTCTGATCTTCTGTCGCTGGGCAAAGGGATTTTTGGAACCGTTGCTGTGGTTTTTAACTGCGACTGCAGCCAGCTGCTCCGGGGTGACCCCGTATTGCTCGCGGTACTGATCTGCCAGCAGGGCAAAGTGGTGGACGGGAGCCAGCATTTTGCCGATCAGGTCTCCGGGAGAGCCACCGTCGGCCCGGGGTATCAATGCCGGTTTATCCACCCCTGCTGCCATAGAGATGTCGGTGAGACCCGATGCAACATCCAGGCAGGCCTGTCTGAAACTGGTGGACCCGGACGCGGAGGCGTTCTCAACCTGGGTGATGGGGATCCCCGTGGCTCCCAGGTGCTTGATCATGGCTCTTCCTGGCCCCATGCCCATCATCGCAGTTCCCAGGTAGAACGATTCAATCTCCGGCCATGGGATACCCGCATCAGCCAGGGCTGCTCGAATGGCTATCAGCCCAAATTCGATGTACGACCGCTCACTGTACCTCTGGTAGCGGTCCAGGCCAATACCGATGACGTAGACAGGTCGCATATCCTTAATCGTTTTAGCCACTGCACCTCCTGAACCGAATGCCTGGTTTATCGTCGATGGTTGTCCCGAATGCCTCAAGCCGGTCACCCGCTGATGGTGTGTCCGGATCTTCAATGATACCGCCCAGAACGGGGCCGTCATCCAGTTGAATCATGGCCAGAGTGTAGCTGCCTGTTTCCTCTGCAACCTCGACACGGGACAGAAGCCGGCCGGTGCCGTTAAACTCCCTGTCAATCAGTTCCTCGCCATGGGCACCGCAGCGCTCGCAGCCGAATGAAAGAGCAGGAAACCAGCGGTGCTGACAGGACTTGCATTCAGTACCCAGCAACCTGGGGGTACCGTTATCCAGTCTGAAAATTGGCTTTTTCATTTTACCCAGTTCGGCTTTCGTTTCTCACGGAAGGCTGTCATACCTTCGCCACCCTCTTCGGATGTGAACATTCGAAAACTCCACTCTGCCGTTTGCTTGAATCCCTCTTCTATGGAGAGACCCGGGACTGTCTGAACCAGTTTTTTTGATTCGGCCAGGGCGTTAGGTCCGCCGAGTTTGAGCGCCTCTATCTCTTCCTGCACAGCTGACATCAGTTGGTCGGCGGGAACTGCTTTATGCGCCATTCCATAAACCACTGCTTCCTTGCCGGTGAAGCGTTCCCCGGTTAAAAACAGTCGCATACCGTGATGTGTGCCCAGTTTGCGAAGGCAGACCACGGAAATCATGGCAGGGATAACGCCGATATGCACTTCGGAGAAGGAGAATTTTGCATCTTCTGACGTAATCGTAATATCGGCAGCGCTCACCAGTCCCAGCCCGCCTGCAAAGGCAGCACCATTGATGGCGGCAATAACGGGCTTGCGATTATTCATAATCCGGGTCAACACCTCTGGATAGGCAACAGCCTGTTTCCCATCCACTATTGACCCCGGTGGACTTTTCAGGTCTGCACCTGAGCAGAAGGCCGTTCCGTTCCCTGTAATCACAATGCATCTTGCGGTATCATCCGCTTCAGCGACTTCCAGGTGCTCGTAGAGTTCGTTTACCAGACCGGCTGACAGCGCATTGCGTTTTTCCGGGCGGTTCAGGGTGATCCAGGCGGCACCGTCCCGGACCTCATAAAGTGTACTTTCCGTATTTGCCATTATTTCTCCAGTTTATGGGTTACGTCGGTTATGAGAATCGAAGTGTATGATAAGTCAATGCCATTAGCTTAAGCATGCGAACCCGTGTCTGTTATGAAGCCCTTTTAATTGCAGATACGTTTCAAAATGATCTAAAGCTTGCTTCGCTGAGGTCCCAAAACTCGCTTTGCTCAAACAGTTGGGACCTCGGCCGCTTCGCTTCGTTAAGATCATCTAGGAAACTCCTCTAAGCAATTGCAATGGTTTCATAACAGCCACTCAATGTAATGGTGAACTTTAAGTTAACGACATTGAATGATAAGTTTGTATAAATCTGTTTCTGTCCTCCCATTAACGGGAGTGAAGCCGATGTTATCCAGATTACCTGTTTAGCCTATTTCAGACTAAACTGCAACTACCCGAACCGGGTATTCAACCTATTTTGACAGGTAGCGGCGTTGCCATCTCAATATCCTGTTTGAGTGTCAGCTGCTTACCACATTGAACCTTGACTGACCTGACTGAACCTCTTATCGTTTATATTTAGCAGCACATTAGCCAACATCCAATGCGAGCCTGCTTGAAAGTCTCCGAGACCGATCACCCGATACCTGAAAAAATCGCCAGTCTATACACCCCACAGTTTTTCCTGCTCTGGATCGCCAACTTTTTCGCGTTCATGAGCCTGAGCGTGTTTTTTCTGTTTCCGCTCTTTATTATGGATAATGGTGGCAGCAAGTCGGACATTGGCATCATGATGGGAGCAATGATGCTCTCATCAGTCCTGTTCCGACCCTGGGTGTCGCAGATGGTCGACACCATCGGGCGGAAAAGAAGTTACTTTCTGGGAACCCTGATCCTGATTGGTATGCCACTGGCACATATCCCCTTAAAGGGAGACATCTCCGGTTACTATGGAATGCTGGTGTTGCTGCGTATTTTACACGGAATTGGCATCGGAATCGGCTTTACAGCAGCTTACACCTTTATCTCCGATATTGTCCCTGACAGTCGGCTGAATGAAGGCCTGGGTATATTCGGACTCAACGGCCTGATCGGCATCGCCGCCGGACCGGCCATCGCCGAGCCCATTATTCAAACCTACGGGTTTACGGTTTTTTTCATCACGTCGTCCGTCATGGGCCTGGTGTCACTCATCCTGCAATTTTTTTTGCGGGAGACGCTTCAGCTCAAACTCAATAATGAGAGGGGTCCCTCTTTTTTTGCTGTTCTCAAACGGAAAAAGGTTCTGGGTATTGTGATGATCACCCTCTTTTTTGGTATGGGGATGGCGACGCAGAGTAGTTTCGTTGCCCCTTACGTTCAGCACCTGGGACTGCCGAATATTTCTATTTATTTTCTGGCCTATTCCGGGGGGGCTATCCTGACCCGGGTATTTGGCTCTCGAGTTGCCGACCGATTGGGGGAGGAGAGGATTGTGCCGTGGGCGTTTGCCTTAAATTCAATCGGATTCCTGTCGATGATCGCGGTAACAAACAACGGGTTGCTGATCCTGTCCGGTTTCATCACCGGAACAGGGCATGGCTTTCTGTTTCCCTGCCTGAATGCCTTGGCTGTTCGTAATGAACCCGCGGAAATCAGAGGTAAAATCA
Organism: bacterium; assembly: GCA_029940215.1. Taxonomy (GTDB): domain Bacteria; phylum SAR324; class SAR324; order XYD2-FULL-50-16; family XYD2-FULL-50-16; genus JAHJRI01. Next base: position 11,445 of record JAOZRE010000024.1, read on the forward strand.
GCGGTATTTTTACAGGATCCATGGATGGTGGCAACTTGATGGGATCGGTGATGATGGGCTACATCGGGGACTGGTTCGGCTTCAAGATGATTTTCATTGTCACATTTTTGCTCCTGATGACCGGACTGGCAGCTTTTATGGGGTTTCTGAAGCGTGTCATCCTGTAAAGCCCTCGGTAGGAGCTTGTTATGAACTTAACCACCTGATTGAAAACCTTATTCTAAGAAAGCGTATGATAAAAGCAGTATTGTGGGATTTTGGTGGCGTGATCACCTCCAGTCCTTTCGAAGCGTTTAATCGTTTTGAAGCTGAAAATGGCATTCCCAAAGATTTTATTCGTGGCATCAATGCCATCAATCCGACAACCAACGCCTGGGCGCAATTTGAAAGTGCCCAAGTCTCCATTGATGAGTTTGACAGCCTGTTCAAAACCGAATCAGAAGCTGCCGGTCATGCTATCAATGGGAAAGATGTGCTCGCTCTCCTGGCAGGAGACGTGCGTCCGGAAGTGTTGAATGCGTTGAAAATCTGTAAGGCAAATTTCAAAATCGGTTGCATTACCAACAATGTCAAATCTGATAAGGGGATGGCCATTCCCCAGGCAACGGAGAAACTGACCCAGACAATCGAGATCATGGGGCTGTTTGATGAGGTGATAGAATCCAGTGTTGAAGGGGTTCGTAAACCGGATCCGGAGATTTACCAGATTGCGCTGGATCGAATGGGTGTGGAAGCTGATACCTGTGTGTTTCTCGATGACCTGGGTATAAACCTTAAACCGGCCAGGGCCATGGGTATGAAAACTATTAAGGTGCTAAATGGGCCCCAGGCGCTGAAGGAGTTGGAACAGATTACCGGCCTCAGCCTGCTGTAGGAGACTGCGTCTGCCAGCCCTCTATTTCAGAAGCTTATGGTAACCCATTAGGACATCTCGACGGGTAATCTGGCCTGTTAGTTTCCCTGCCTCCATTACCGGCCAACGGCGGTGAGGGGAGCCTGAAAACAATTTGGTTAACTCGGCTACAGGCATGGATTCGGAGATGGCTTCAGGGGCCGGGTGCATATACTCTTTAACAGTTCCCAGCGGCATCTGGTTGTACCCCCGATTCAGCAATTCCCTGAGGCAGTCTTTCTCGGAGAGGATACCGATGGGCTTTTCCTGATCGTCTACAACCAGCGCAGCAATGAGTTGCCGATCAATCAGGATATTCAGGGCTTCACTGAGTTTTAGTTTCGGATTGAACCTGGTACAATTCCTCTCCATAAAATCTGAAACAATTGGATTTCGTGACATGGTGGGCTCCTCTCTGAATCATTCAACGCTTTGATAGGTGAAAAGTAAAAAGGGCTACCTGATATGGATTGAGTCCAATTTCCTACTTTCAGCCCAGTTCGCGGACGGCCTTGACGATGTCCCTGCGGGTAATCTGCCCGACCAGCCTGCCTGATTCGACAACCGGCAATCGGCGGAATTCACTTTTGAGGAACAGCTCTGCTGCCTGGACAACCCCCAGCGATTTGGAAACGGTTTTAAATTCAGGGTACATGATCTCTGTGACCTTTATCTCCTGGAGGGGGCGGTCGACATTTCCGTTCCAACTATCCTCGTAAAGGCGAATACAGGCTTTTTCCGATAGAATGCCGAGTACTTTGTTCGCCTGGTCCACGACACAAGCACCAAATAGTTTACGCGTCCGGAGAATTTCCACGGCTTCGGGAACAGGCATCTCGGAAGGAAAGGTCAGGAACTGTTTGTCCATCAATTCATTGACTGTTAGCGAAGGGTTCATGGTTGTCTCCTGGCTGATAAGCGACATATGGGTCGCACAGTTCGTTGTAAACGCGGGGGCCTTCAATGAGTGTTGCTTTATTGTCAATGATTCGAGGATGGTCAGTCAAGAAAAACCGTTTTTCCATAGTGACTGATCAAAGGCCTTTATTCTACAGTGTTTTGGTCCGATTTTGTATCCTATACACCAGATCCTGGGGGTATCCAATTGACAAATAATGAGCATATGCCTAAAATAGGGTACAACAAGGTTCACTGGATATCGTTCAGTTTTTTTTGCAAACTATTAATGGGAGCAGTTGATGAGATTTGTAATTATAGGTGGTGATGCTGCCGGGATGAGCGCTGCGAGCAGGGCAAAGAGAAGTCAGCCGCAAATGGAAGTGGTTGTGCTGGAGAAGAGCAGCGACGTATCATACAGTGCCTGTGGGATGCCGTACAATATTGCAGACCCCGATCGGCCCATAGAAGACTTGGTTGTAAGGGAGGCAGATGTGTTTCGGCAGAAACAGGATATAGACCTGCGGACGGAGCATGAAGTAACCGCTATTGACCGGACTGCCAAGTCGGTGTCGGGTATTAAATCTGATGGGAAATCGTTTGATATTTCGTACGACAAACTCCTGATTGCGAGTGGGGCTTCACCCATTATACCGGATATCCCAGGATTTGATCTGGAGGGGGTGATGGCCTTGAAAAGTCTGGGGGATGGTCGTCGAATCAAGGCTTATCTGAAGGAGAAACGAGTTGACCAGGTCATTATTGTCGGTATGGGGTATATTGCTCTGGAGATGTGCGAGACGATGCGCAGTCGGGGTATCGAGGTTGCAATGGTTAAACCTCGCCCGGTGTTTCTGCCCTGGGCGGATTCAGAGTTGGCAGAAATCGTCAGGGCCGAGGTAGAACAAAATGGTGTCAGTATGCATCCGGGTCACACCATTGAACGGATCATCACTACCTCAGACGACCGATTGCAGGTGGTGTGCAACGACCTGGAATTAACTGGTGACATGGTACTGGTGGCCATTGGCGTGAATCCCAACACCGACTTTGCGCTGCAGGCCGGATTGAAAAGTGATATCAAGGGAGCCATTGCTGTGGATCGTCGGTTGCGGACTTCAGATACGGATATCTATGCTGCTGGAGATTGTGCGGACGCCTTCAATATATTGACCGGGAAGAAAAGCTATGTTCCCCTGGCTCTGCGAGCGAATCGAGCCGGATGGGCGGTGGCGGACAATGTTTGCGGCAAAGTGACGGAGTTGCCCGGAATTATGGGGACATCGGTCTTCAAGGTCTTTGACCTGGCCGTTGCCCGGACCGGTCTGAACAGTCGGGAAGCAGAAGATAACGGCTTTGATCCGATCTCGGTGACAATCAAGACCAGATCAAGGGCCCACGCCCATCCGGGTTCGACGCCCATTCACCTGCAAATGGTGGCAGATCGGAGTAGCGGTAAGCTGCTGGGGGTTCAGATGGTTGGCCGGGAAGGGGTTGCTCAGCGAATCGATGCGGCTGCGGTTGCACTGCATGCTGGAATGACCGTTGAGCAGTTCAGTCAGTGTGATCTGGCCTATGCCCCACCGTTCAGTCCGACCTGGGATCCGTTGCTGACAACGGCCAATCAACTGCTGAAAAAGATCGGTTAATTATTTTTTCCCTGAACTCACTTTATCAACCCCTGACTGTCAGGGGAAAATGCTCTTGAACGATCAATTTACATAGAAAACAGATGACTGAACAAAAGGACAAGAACCTGCCACAAAACCCGACTCAGGCCCAGGGGTTGCTGATCAAGGAGATGTATAAACAATTTGGAAAAGAGGCCCTGCCTGTCATTGAGGATGTGTGTGGCAGGCAGGGGCGGGCGCTGGGTGCGAAAATCCGGAAAAAAGTGTCGGATAATCGACTCTCCACGGTTGCAGAAGCCTTTGCCAAAAGCTTTGATCCCAGTGGCACTGAAGTGATTTCCGTTTCAGACGAACGGTTTCAGATCCAGGGAACCAGTTGTCCATTCGGTCTCGAAAACACCTCGCGGGAGCTTTGTGAAGCGGTGATGGCAATCGATCTGGAATACTTCCGGGCTGCTGTCAGTGACCGGATTGAACTGGAGATCACTCGAACGGTGGCTGAGGGAAGCAATTGTTGTGATACGGTCTACACTCTGGAAAAAAAGGCAGATTAGCAGACCGTTCAGCGGATCACCACTTGATCCGGGGCAGAAAGTCCAGGAATGCGCTGTTAAACGCTTCTGTTTTCTCTTCGTGCGGATTGTGGCCCGCTCCGCCGATCACCACAAGCTCCGAGCTGGCAATCTGCTCTTTCATGATATCAGAAGGACGGATAAACCCTGCATCTTCCTCGCCCAGGACGATGAGGGTGGGAGCCTTGATTTCTGATAGCCGGTCTGTCACCGCGGGCCAGGCCATAAAACTGTTGCTGACATGAATGTAACCGTTTAATGAGGTGTTCAGCACTTTCTGTCTGGCAACCTCTTTGAGTTCCGGGTGTTTCCTGAACTTCTCCATCCGGGTTGGATTGTGGGTGGCATCGTAATCGAAAGCAGCCTCCAGGCCTTCAGTCCGGGCAAGGCCATGCAGTTTGTTTTTGAACTCTGCGTATCCGGGCACCACGTCCCACTCCCCACTGGAGGTGTCCACCAGAACAAGTCCGCGGACCAGTTCAGGGTGATCAAGGGTCAGCTGCAGTGACATAAATCCCCCCATGCTGTGTCCGATCAAGCAGCAGCGATCGATCCCCAATCGGGTAAGAACCGTATACACATCATCGGCGAAAATCTTGATGGCGTATGCTTCTGGCGCCTCTGGCGCACCTGATTGTCCATGCCCCCGGTGATCAAAACCAATGGTCCGATACCGGTCTCCGGTCACAGCGACCTGATCCTTCCAATCGGCATGGCTGCCGGTAAAACCGTGAAGATAGACAAGCACCTCTCCGCTACCGGCATCAACGTAATTGATATCCACTCCGTTCACATTCATGCATGTCATAATCCCTTTCCATTGAATTTAAAAAAACTGATTCTTGAATTTTGACCTTCAAACTTTCAACCGCTTCCGCTAAGATACCATACCTGAGAATCTTCAGTTTTCAAAGTAGAGATCGATGATTTGTATGATATTAGCATCTGATACGCTTATAACCAGCGGATTTCTGCTGGGCAGGCAAGGTTAATCAATGATGGAGGTGTAATGGATACGATTTTTTATAATGGAAGGGTCAACACACTGGATTCAACCGGGACCGTCTATTCTGCCGTTGGCGTCAAACATGGACGAATTGCAGCCTTGGGAAGTGATGCGGAGCTCAGGAAGCTGGTTTATAGGGGGACAAAGATGATAGACCTGAAGGGAGCGGTGATGTTTCCGGGGTTTATGGAGGCCCACAACCATCTTTCCATATATGGGTATCTGCTGAACGGTATTGACCTCTCCGCCTCCCAGGTCAGCTGCATGGATGATGTGCTCGTTAAGGTCAAGGCCGCTACCGAGAAGGTTTCTCCGGGAACCTGGATCAAGGGGTCCCGTTACGCAGAGTACTTTCTCGCGGAAAACCGTCATCCGCAGCGTCATGACCTGGACAAGGTCAGTCCGGAGCATCCGGTAATTCTGTTTCATACCTCGTTTCATGCCTGTACGCTCAATAGCCGGGCACTGGAGCTCGCCAATATCGACAGAAACTCGCAGGATCCCCAGGGCGGTAAAATCGAAAAAGATGCATCAACCGGAGAACCGACCGGGGTGCTGCATGACCAGTCCATGACGACGGTATTCAATAATCTGTTCTTCAATGATCTGGCCGAAATGGGGCTTGAAGAGCGAATCAGCCTGGTTGAGGCTGCATCTCTGAAATTTGCGGAGAATGGACTGGTTTTTGCGGGTGAGGCTCTCACCCTGCCGGGGGTACTGAGTATGTTCCAGGAAACCCTGTCGGCCGGCAGGCTGCACACGCGGCTCTACACGATGAATTATGCTCCCCTGGCAGACGGCCTGGCTGAATCATGTATCCGCACCGGGTTTGGGTCTGACATGCTCCGCATCGGCCCCATTAAACTTTTTGCTGATGGTGGTATGTCCAACCGCACGGCAGCTGTCGTGAACCCCTATCTGACTCCCCCCTATGACAACGGCCTTAAAATCTACACCCCGCAGGAGCTGAAAGACAATATCAAGCGATTCCACGATCTGGGGTATCAGATTGCGGTCCACGCACAGGGCGATGCCGGCCTGATCGATACCCTCGACGCATACGAGGCCGTGTTGGGCTGTCAGTCGAATAATCCGTTGAGACATCGGATTGAACATGCCGGGTGTCTGTACCCGGAATTGTTGAAACGGGCGATAGGCATGAATTTGATGATTGCTGTACAGCCGGTTTTCTTCAGTGAACTGGGTGACGGGTTTATCGAAGCTTTTGGCCTCGAGGTGGCCCAAAGCCTTTATCCGTTTAAGAGTATGTTGAAGGCGGGTTTGATACTTGGTGGCAGCTCTGACTGTCCTGTATCGGATCTGGATCCAAGAAAAGGACTCAGCGGAGCGGTATTGCGGCAGTCACCGTCCGGAGTTGTCCTTGGGCCGGAGGAAGCATTGACCATGGATGAGGCCTTGCGACTGTACACCCAGGGGGCGGCTTACCTCTCCTTTAATGAAAAAGAGAATGGAAGCATTGAGCTGGGAAAACGGGCAGACTTTACGATCATGGAAGAGGACCCCCGTCTGGTTCGGCCGGAAGAGGTCCCGGATATTCCTTTTAAGATGACCGTGGTGGATGGCCGTATCGTCTGGTCGGGATAAACTGCCCGGGTCAAATAACCTTAGTGAAAAATCGTTTTAAATGGGGGGTGGGAGTGGTTGTTTTTTTCCAAAGGACCACTGATCTCTCATCCCACATTAGCGTCTAAATCAATCTTTTTCGCGACAATTATTTAGCTGTAGTCGTTTTAAAAGTAGATTAGATAACAGGACTTTGATGAGAATAGTTCCCACGTTCGCGACATTCCTCCGCACACCCGCCTCAACCCTGAAAACTTTAAATTGACTTTCGGAAAACAGGTGGTCTAGTCTTAACCCTGCTGTCTGAATCGCGTTCCAGAAAAGCGGGTTGAGTCGGTCAGATGCCGGCCTTGTTCTTGAAAAAATGCGACATATTATCCAGGTTTCGAAATGTCAGATTCTATTCGTATTAAACAGTTTCTGAAGAAGGGAATTCAAGCTGAGATCCTGTCTGCGGACCAACTGCTTCAATTGCGGGCTGAACATCTGGCAGGTGTGGCGGAATTGCGGGACATTGATGAAGCGACCTTGTCCGAAACCCTGGAGCAGATCCAGTTAACAATGCGCTCCCGGCCCCAAAAAAAACGCTCTGTTCAACCGAAAAAGCAACAACCAAAGACAGCGGAAGATAATATCGTGCAGCTGATTGAAAAAAGAGCCGGTTTGCACTTGGATGCGGTCAAGGAGATTTTCTCCCACTGATACGCGGTCCAACTCTTCACCAACGTCACCTCCCCACAGCACCTTTTTCCGTCATAGAACCCCACTGCCAATTTCAGTCTTTACCGTAACGCCCCGCAGCCTCTCCAGCCAGCCAGCCAGTTGAAAATGCCGCCTGCAGGTTATAGCCTCCGGTGTGCGCCTGAATATCCAGAATCTCACCTGCCAGGAAAAGCCCCTTGATTTGACGGGAGGCCATCGATCGGGGATCGATTTCGCGGGTATTGATACCGCCGGCTGTGATGATTGCTTCAGAAAAAGGCCGGTGTCCGGTGATGTCCAGTTGGAAATTCTTCATCCAGTTTTTCAATCGGCGACGTTCGGGGGCAGAGATGGTTGCGCCTGTTTTTTCGGGAGAAATGTCCGTTGTCTCAAGGCAGACAGGTACCATCTGCGGGGGTAGCAAGCCGCGCAAGATACTTGAGATAGGTTCCCGGGCACGTTTGGCAAAGTCCCTTAACAGTCGTGCATCCAGCTTATTCTCGTCCAATGCCGGTTTCAGATCGATTGAAACACCGACACGATCCTCATTAATCAGTGCATCAACAGCCATACCACTTAATTGCAGGGTTACCGGTCCTGTGATTCCGAAATCGGCAAATACCAACTCTCCGAAACCGTCGGCTTTCTTTTTACCGTTTATCAACAGGCGGACGCCGACATTGCGCAGGTTCAGACCAGACATTTTCAAGGCGCTATCGCCCTTCGTCTCAAGCGGAACCAGTGCCGGTCGAATGGGGACGATATGATGGCCAACTAATTCAGCGATTCGGTAACCGTCTCCTGTCGACCCGGTAGCAGGATAGGAGGCACCACCGGTAGCCAAGATAACCGAACTGCAGGCCAGATCTTCTTTGTGGGTCCTGACACCGGTGACCCGATCACCCTCCAGCAGGAGTTTTTTAACTGACGTACCGGTTTGAATGGTGACACCGCAACGGTGAATCCAATCAACCAGCAGGGTGACGACTGCCTGGGCCTTTCCGGAAGCAGGAAAAACCCGTCCCCCTCTTTCCGTGACCAGTTCCAACCCTCTTTTCCGCATGAACTCCATCAGATCGTCGTTAAAAAAAGATTGGAAAGACTGTCGTAGAAAGCGGCCGTTTTTACCGAAGCGGGATAGAAACGCATCCATGTCAGCGATGTTTGTCAGGTTGCAACGTCCTTTACCCGTGATAGCCAGTTTGCGGCCCGGTTTTTTCATCTTTTCCAGCAGCAGCACAGGAGCACCGCTTTCTGCGGCTTTCCCTGCAGCCATCAGGCCGGCGGGGCCTCCGCCGATGACAATGATCGGTTTTTGCGTCATGATCGGTCTCCCATGCCCCAGATGAGGGCCAGTAAAGCGGCAAATGTAAAGAGTGCGGATTCGATGGCGATCAAATGCAGCCCGCCATGTGACCAACTCCATCCCCCCATAAAGGCTCCGATGACTCTGCCAAAACCGGAGGCGGCATAGAAGGTCGACATCATAGCCGCTCGGGATTCAGGGACCAGTTCGGTACAGAATCCGATGGAGGTAACGAGCGAAAACTCGAAGGAGAGGAAAATAAAAAACAACATGGAGAGAGCAACTGTCAGGCTGCCGGCGGGGATCAACAGTATCAGAAAACTGCCGGTTGAGGCGCAGAGTCCGATGATGACGGCTTTGCCGAGGCCGATCCGGTCTGCGAATAGAGCAGTCAGTGATTCCCCACAGATTTCAGCGGCACCAATCACAATGGTGCCGATACCCAGCGCCAGAATGCTTAAGTTAAAAGTGCCTTTCAGCCAGATACCGTATACAACAAAGATATTGTCGTTGGCGATGCTGATACACATGATGAAGATCAGTGCACCCAGTGCCGGTCGGTTGCCGGCCAGCTCCTTCCAGAAAGACTGAAGTCGCTGCTCCCTGCCCGGGTGCCGCACAATATTCCGTTCAGCTGGAACCCAGATCAGGATACAGATCAGACCGATGATTGACAGGATGCCGAGGGCCAGAAAGGGCGCTTGCCACCCTCCTTTTTCGATCAAAAAGCCGGCAAAGGGAATTCCGATGATGGCGCTTCCAGCCCAGGCGACCTCCATGACACCGATAACCGTCCCCCTTTTTTCGTAGGGGATGTGTTGACCGGCAAACGCCTGGATCGCAGGATCGAATATGGCTTTTCCAAGTCCGGTCAGGAAAAGGGTCACCAACAGCACCCCATAAAACGGCAGAACACCAGTGGCAATGGTCCCGACAGACAGGCAGAGCATACCGGTGACCAGCATCAGCTTGTAACCGAAGCGGTCTCCCAATGGTGCGATAAACATCCCCAAGATGGAGGTTGCCTGATTCATGGCGATCAGTGAGGTAATGGATGTCAGTGGGACGCCTAATCCCTTTCCAATGGCGGGTGCGAAGGTATAGATGAATCTTCGGGCCGTATTAATCAGCAGTCGGCTGAGTGTTGCCACCAACACAATGGTAACGATTCGATCCGGCAGTTTCTGGCCGGCTTGAACGCCTTGGGAGCGCAGTTTGTCAGGTGCAGGATGGTTCATGAACAGGTGTTTTTCCAGGTTGAGGTTTATCTGTGTGCAGCTCTGTTGAATCGACGTCTTGAACATGCAGAAAAACCGCTTATATTTAAATGCCAATCTACCACTATTCCGATCACAAGGCGAGGTGAGAATGGCCGGTCCTTTGATGGGGATGGTCTCTATGGTTTTTTTGGCGATTCGGCTGACAGGCGAGCGCCGACTGTGCTGCCGGTCCGTGTGATCTGGGATGGCATAGCCCGGATACAGGCTAGACGGCTATTGGACAGGGCATTGGGAATGGATTATCCTGGATACGGATACAACCAGTCACACTGGAGACAGAGGAGCACAAGGGGATGAACAGGTTGGTGTGACGAAATGTAATGGGAAAAGCGGGGGTTTGATGGTTAAAAAAATTGTACTGGTGATGGGGTTGGCATTGATGTGCCTGGTGGGTTATCTGGGTGCCATCAAGATCAGAAGCCTTGATTACGATGATAGTGGTCCGGGCCTGTCCGTTCGCTGGGAAGGTTTCTATCATGACTACAATTTTCGCGATGTGGGGCAGAGCCTTAACGAGTGTCTGGGGGAACCGGTTTTTGAAACCGGGCTTCTGCTGCGCTCGGCGGGCTGGTTTTCCGGCTGGAGTTGCGATGGTGTAGGAAATCCGGATACCATTTTTTCATTGAATTACGCTCCGAAAAAAGATGTGCGTTATTTCTGCCAGGGAGACCGGGGGAAAATGATCGGTCGTTACACCAACCCTGACATTAAGCTGAATGATCTGGAATTTCTAAAGTCATGGGACAATGAGCGCATGCGGCAGCCGGTGTGTCGGTTTCTGGAGGAGATTTTTG
>JAOZRE010000024.1:22118-24063 GCA_029940215.1 bacterium
AGAGATGCGGCTTCGGAGAAAGAGCCTTATCCACTGCGATGCCGGCCGGGATCGGACCGGCGCCGTCACCGCTTTGATTGTCGGGCTGTCTGCCGAAGTTAACCGGGGGTTGACTGTTCGCCTGCTGGATGCCATAGAATGTGACTACCGAAAAACCCGCTCTCTGGACGAACACAAATATGGTCGGATCAAGCATTTTCTTGAGGAACTTCAGGCCCGGGGGGGGGTCCAGGCATTTCTGACCACACAGTGTCAGATGGAACCTGAACTGATGAGGCAGGTGGCAGCTGGATTCATTCGCTCAGATTATCGGTATCATCAGTGAGTTGCTCCATTGACAGCTGAAAGGTCCAGGGTATCTCAACAATGGCGTTTTTTCTCCCGCCACCATTAGATTGCTTAAATCATCTGTAGCCCAATTGGTATCAATCTGTTAGGAGAAATACAGATCTATTATCCAACACCATGACCGACTGTCTTCGCCTGAATAAGCCCGGAAAAAGCATGTTAAACATTAAAAAAATAAAAGTCTGTAACGGTATTTACTGGGTTGAAATACCCGCTGCCCGTCTGTTCATCCTGTGTGGCTGTCCTCCAGATAGCGTCAAGCATTTGATGAAGCGGGGGCTGATCGTCACGATTGAAAAAAAAGGGGTTTCCTGTGAAACGGGTCCGAATGCCATCCTGCTTTCTGATGTGCTGCTGCAAGGGGAAAATATCGCCAATATGGCTGAGTTTCCCGTGCTACAGATGCTTTATCGACAGGGTATGATTCTACCGGGACATCCAAATAATGAGGGAACCAAACCCTTGCTGATTGGAAGTGAAGAGCAGGTACGATCCCAGATGTCCTATATCCTTCGTGGGAATTATGGGTTGGTCTCCGAAGAAGAAATGGAGGCGGCCGGTGCTTCTAAAACCGAAGCCAAAGAGATGATGCGGCTGAAGTTGAAGTTTGCCTTTGGACAGATTAAAAGCAGTGAAGAACTGTTGGACACCTGTTTTTTGCACAATACCCCGGTTGAAGTCAGAAAAGGGGTCACGGTTCAGCGCCTGCGACTGAACGTTTTTAAATTTCAGTATCAGAAAGAGTCTGTCGAGGTTGATCTCAACCTTGAGGCCGGAGAAAGCTACGAGGTGCCCTACCCCCTTGGCTTTCACCATATTACCCGTGAATACTTCGGTGTCATCCACGCAGGTGAGGGGGATGGCTGGGATGTTAACCGTCCCTGTATGGGAAGCATGCTGATGTTTCAGGGGCGAATCTTCCTGATAGACGCCGGCCCTAATATTGATAAAACGCTGCTTTCACTCGGAATTGGTATCAGTGAGGTTGAAGGGATTTTCCATACCCATGCCCATGATGATCATTTTGCCGGCTTGACCACTCTTATGCAGGCTGATCACCGGATTCGTTACTTTGCCACCCCCCTCGTGCGGGCCTCCGTTATCAAAAAACTGTCCGCTCTGATCGACATTGATGAACAGAGTTTTTCCCGGTACTTTCAGGTAGAGGACCTGTTGTTTGATGTCTGGAACGAAATTGAGGGTCTGGAGGTGAAACCTATTTTCTCTCCCCATCCAGTTGAAACCAGTATTTTTGTTTTTCGAACCCTGTGGGATGACGGATACCAAAGCTATGCACATTTTGGCGATATCGTCTCCCTCGATGTGCTGGATGATATGGTTATCAGTGGAAAAAAGAAGCCCGGTATTTCCAGGAACTTCTACAACAGGATTCAAAAAGCCTATCTGGAACCGGCAAACCTAAAAAAACTGGATATTGGTGGTGGGCTGATACATGGGCAGGTTGCGGATTTCAGCAACGATCAATCGGACAAAATAATCCTGTCCCATATTGCGGAACCCCTGGATCTGGAGCAGAAGAAAATTGGATCTGAAGCCAACTTTGGCACCATTGATGTGCTGATACCCAACACTCTTG
>JAOZRE010000247.1 GCA_029940215.1 bacterium
TATACCAAGGAATCGGGCGGTACGATGACTCAATAGAGGCCTATAAAAAAGTACTGAGCTCATATGAACATCCACTTCAGAGTCAGTTTGTTGATGATAAAGTGGTGGAAACCTACTTCATCCTTGGTAATCTGTATAAAGAACTGAATCAACTGCCGGAAGCCATGGAAATGTACAGCGAAGCCATCAGGCTGTTTCCTAAATCTGACAAAACACCATGGGCCAAATATTATCAGGGCGAGATATACGTGAAAAATGAAATGAAGGACGAGGCCCTGAAGATTTTTGATGAGTTGAAAACGGCATCAAAGGAGAACCCGGATGCGCTTTGGGGGCCTATGGCAACAGAGATGCATCAACGTATCCTGAATGATCTGAAGTTTGATAAGTACCTCGCTCATACCCCTGTTAGTCAGAATTCCGAATAAAACCTGTCATGAGGGTTTTCTGCCGTGTAATGGACGGGTCAGCCGTTCATTACAGGTTTCTTTAGCTGTCATCTGTTTTTTCGGAAATTTGCATAGAGATTTGACACAGCATTCAGCACAGAGCGGTTTTCTGGATTTGCAGGTGTACCTGCCGTGAAGGATCAGCAAATGGTGAGCTTTGGGAAGGAATTGCCGGGGAACGATTTTCAACAATCTGATTTCAGTTTCAGTTGGGGTCTTGGTTGTAACAAGCCCCATGCGATTGGAGACCCTTAAAACATGGGTATCCACCGGGATGGTAGTCTCTCCAAACGCCACATTCAGTACAACCCCTGCCGTTTTCCGCCCAACCCCCGGTAGCGCTTCCAGTTCTGTTCGCGTTTGTGGAACCTGTGACTGGTGCTTTTCAACCAGCATTTTGCTCGTATTTAGTACGTTTCTGGCTTTGTTGTTGGCCAGACCGATGCTCTTAATATGCTGCTTGATCCCGTTTTCCTCCAGCGTAACCATTGCTTCAGGTGTGGGGGCGGCTTTGAATAGCGATGCAGTGACCCGGTTAACCGAAACATCAGTTGCCTGGGCACTGAGAATTACGGCCACCAGCAGTTGAAAGTGACCATCGAAGTTTAATTCGGTCTGCGGGTCTGGCAGCGACTCTGTCAGCAGTTGAAAAATCCGGGAAATGGCTTTGGGTGTCATGGTTGGGTTCAGGTTGGGAATAACAGCAGGCAACGGTGTGCCTGCTGCTTGAATGAGCAGGATCTGAATCGGTTTAGGCTTTTACCAGCATCTCGTGAACAGCTTTGATGGCCTTATCACTCTGCTTGTCTTCGATCGCGCATGAAATGTTGATTTCGGATGCTCCCTGGGAGATCACTTCGATATTGATCCCCTGGTCGGCCAGCCTGGAAAACATTTGGCCAGCTGTCCCGACTGAACGCCGCATACCCTCACCCACCAGGCTGAGAATTGCCATACCCTTTCGAACGGACACGGTTCCCAACTGCTTAAGATCATGAAGGGCCTCATCCAGGTCTTGCGTATTATCCAGTGACAATGAAACGCTCACCTCAGATGTAGAGACCAGATCGATGATGATTTCATAGCGATTGAAAATATCAAAAATTTTGGACATGAAGCCGTAGGCCATCAGCATGCGATTCGATTGTATATTGACCAGCACGATATCCCGCTTTACTGTTATCGCTGTCGGTCCTTCCTTGTCCTGATCCGATTTACCCTTTGGTTTGATAATCGTCCCGGGAAGGTCAGGTTCGAAGGTGTTTTTGATTCGAACCGGGATATTGGCATTTGTAACCTGTTCCATGGTAAAGGGATGAATCACTTCCGACCCGAAATAGGATAGTTCCGAGGCCTCAGCAGGCGTCACCTGGGTCAGAACCTTAGCGGAGCTGATTTTTTTTGGATCAGCCGTGAAAATACCATCGACCTCCTTCCAGATTTGTAACTCCTTTGCTCTTGTGCCTGTGGCGATCAGGGCTGCAGTAAAATCGGTATATCCTCTTCCAATACTGCGAATAATGCCATTGGGGATGAATCCCATGAAGCCGGTTACCACGGGTACCTTTGCACCGCACTCCTTGATAATCTCGCTCAGCTTTTTCTGAAGATAAGAACAGAATCGCTGGTCGATTTCATTAAAGGGTCTGTCAATAATATTAGCGAGATTCACGTAGCAGGCATCAGTGCCATGACTGGTTAAAATACTGGTAAAAATACGGGCGGAGAGTTTTTCACCCGTGCTTATGATCACATCCAGTGATCGTGGGGATATCTCCCCTATGACCTGAATAGCATCCAAAAAAAGCTTGAGTTTGTGAAGTTCGTTTTCGATGTCCTCCTCAAGTTCTTCCCGGATACTGCGAATTTCGATGGATTCCTTGATAATCTTGACATGGATTTCCTGAAGGTGATCGATAATCTTATAGTAGGGACCCTTTTTGATAGCCTCATTCGATGCTTCAAGGAGCTGGCTGGTGGTTCCATCTTTTTTGCCACCGCTGCTCAGTGCTGAAAGAACAATGATGGGAAAGAAATTATCGTCCAGGGTTTTCTGAACAATGCCAGCGACGCTTTTCATGCGGCTGGCTTTTCCGATACTGGTGCCACCAAATTTCTGTACAATATTTTCCATGCTGCGTTTCTTGTCTTTCGTATTATTAATATGATTCAATAATAGAATGTATTAAAGAATGATCCCAATCGAGGGGGATCGTGCTTATCTATCGTTTGTTGTCCCGGATACCTTTTATAATCAATCATTTTGTACATTATGTAAATGTTACAGGTTGATTAATGTCGACATTGTCAAAAGTAAAACATTAAACCGGAGAAAAACATAATGTCTATATTCTGAGGCCCCTGGCTCTGATTCTCGATGAAACCTGCCTCCATTGCAAACTGATTTCCGATAAACCAGCGAAGTCCCATCGAGAGTTCTCGAACATCTTCGTTCAGTGATGAAGTGTTATCCTTGGGAAATGGACTGGAGTATTCGAGTATCTGAAACAGGTAGTCCCAGTTTTCGGACAGGTGCCAGTTTGTTCCCACGAAAAAGTAATACAGCTCTTCAGGAGAGTTCTCAAGCAACGTATTTTTTACAAACGCGATTGAAAAGCCTGCATGAAGAGTCCATAACGGGTATACAGATGTGTACCGTAGGGTCAAAGTGTGATCATTAAACTCTTTATGCTTTTTTGAATACGCGTCACTTGTCGCCTCGTTGCTGCCCCTTTCTATATAGTAATCACTAAAATTAGATGCCAGCGACAGTGATATGGCCTCATTGGCTGTCTCCTTTACCAGGAGTTTTACCCCTAGCTGCATGGATTCCTGACGGAAATCATTAGTAGGCTGTGTCAATTTGGCAATTACTTGGTTGTTGTGATTGTCATATAAGTAAATTTCCAGTTTATCTCTTTTGGTACGGCTTCTGCCGGCATTCCCTATATTGATGAAATCGTGAAAGTTTTCTACAAGAACATCGAGGCTTCCCGGTGTAAACCTGATTTCCCGGTAGGCATATTGAAGTTCAATTGTTTTACTGAATCCATAGTGAACCTTGACAAAGCGTCGTTCAATCTCACCATCAAAATAGAGTGAGTATCCATCAGAGTCAGACTCCGTGAAATAAACCCCATTTTCATCTCGTCTGGCATTGGCGCTGTAACCCCAGGTATTGGTGACCGAGTAAGCCGTTTGAAAAAATAGTTCCCCGTCCGGTAACAAAAAGGCAGTGTCAGGCTCAAAGACTGTACTTGTAAAAATCAACGGGTACTGAGGACCAAACATCAATGGACGCTCTAATACCTCTCTTGGCCCGGCAATCAGGGTTTCAGCCAATAGCAATCCAATTACAAATGTGAGAAAGCTTTTGAATTTCACAAGAGATCGTGTTAGTTTTGGTGCTCGGTTACGCAAATTAAATTAAGTTCTGCGGACAATCAGCCCTGTTCAGGTTTTTAATGCAAATTTTCAACCATGATGGCTGGTTCAACGTTTTGGATGGTGCTGTTTATTAACCGTTTAAACCACCGGGCTGAAAAAGGAATTCTGAAGGAGCTGCCAGCGTATAGCGGGGGCCTGTTATGCCGGTTTTAGTGGATTTGTGTATCAACGCAACTTTCGTTCTCTTTGGATGGGGGTAAATGATTTACCAGGAAAATACGGCAGGGATTGTCATTATCGGGGATGAAATCCTGTCTGGTCGATATGAAGACCAGAACTCTCCATTTTTAATCAAGGAGCTAACCTCACAAGGCGTATCCGTTCGGTACTGTCTCACCATACCGGATGATAAGGAAATCATCGCTGAAACCATCCTGGAGTATTCCAGGCGTGTTACCTGGTTTTTTACCTCCGGAGGAATTGGACCCACACCTGATGATATCACCATGGAGAGTATAGCGCTGGCCTTTGATGTTCCACTGGTCACACATACAGAGATAGAAGAGCGCATTAAAAAGATGTATGGACCTAGATGTACTCCCGGACACCTGCGGATGGCTCAAGTACCTGAAGGCACCCTGTTGCTGAAAACATCACGGCCAACGGTTCCGGTGCTGCAATTTCGAAATATCACCATTTTTCCTGGCGTTCCGGAATTCTTAAGGGCTATATTCCAATTGATTAAGGATCGATTCAAAGGGATAGTTAACCCGGTTACAGAGATTAACCTGGTCGTGGATGAAGGAGAAATTACTGATTTTCTGGAGGAAACATTGAAATCATTTCCGGAACTGAAACTGGGATCGTATCCGTGTTATACCGAAGATGATGTCAGGGTGAAGATTGTGATGGAACACAGAGATCAGGGGGTCCTGGCGGACGCGCAAGCGTTTATTCTGGAAAGAGTCGGGACTTATGTCAGGAAAGAGTGATCGAAATGCGGGTTAATCGATCACTCTTTCCAAAAGGGAGTTATATCTAAAACTACGTTCCGAATATTAAGCATGATAGAGGATCTTTTTGGTTTGTTGTTTGGTAATGTTGGATGAAAAAAGCATTTCAGGGCTCAGCTGCCTGCTGATTTCAATAATATCCCCAAGTTCGGACATACTTTCCCTCATCGTGTTAATGGCTACCAGTTCCTCCAGGTCCTGGGTTGATGTCTCCAATAGATCTAGTGCACGTTCCAATGTGATACTATATTGGGTCAAGAATTCCAATTCCGTCGCCACCTTTTTTAAAGTCTGAACAAACATTCCATCTCCTTGGCTGGGGTTTATTGAATACCAATCTTGATTCGAGAATAAAAATACAAGAATTATGCCAAACAGCTCAAAAGCTTTCTGTAGCTGAAAAATAAGCTGACTGGAAGGGCGAAACGACCCCTTGACAGCAAACCCGGCTTCATTCGAAATTGCGTGTTTTACCGGGATTAACTGACTTATCACTAGGTATTGCTGTTTATGCAGGCGATTTTTCGGAAGCGTGAAAGCTATCCAGATTCCAGAGGGTGTTCAGGTGGCTTTTATGCGGTCTTTTTTGCTGCCAGACGCAGGTCTTGAAGAATTCAAGCGGTTCGTCGCAAAACAAGCTGCGGTTTTCCCAACATTTAATTCCTAGTCTGCCGGCAAGAGACGGAAAGGTCTCTTTCATCAGATGATACATCTGCCAACTCATCTCTTTGATTTCCCAAGCTGTTTTTTCACACAGTTTAACATCCAGAAATTGCTGCATGCCCTGAAAACTCATCGACAGCTGCTCGCGACAGAGCAGTCCCTGGGGCATGACATACTCAGCATCATTTTTATTGATCCCGAGTTCGAGGCAGATATCATATAATGCAACCATCTCGTCCTGCAGTTTCGTCCACTTCTTCAGCAATTTCGGATTACCCTGAATGGACGGAGGTGTAAGGCTGACGTGTTCGCTATTTTTAAGTCGTTTTCCAGGACGAGAGGGTCCGGAATTTTCCGTTTCAACCTGATGCCGTTTTAATGTTAATGCACTTATTCGGCTGATATTATCGACTAAAAAAATAAACTGGGCCTGTTTGAAGACGGGAAAACGGTCATATTCACGCCTGTCCGAGATATAGTTGATCATCTCTTCTCGGGTGATAGACCTACCTTGAATCTGTTGCCAGATTTCTGTGGCATCATCGTGGGATTGACTGATTTTGCGAGCTGAATAGAGGACCTCGACGGGATCTTTGGTGCATCCTAGAAATGAAACGATTAGCGTTGGAAATTGGCTGCCGGTCATATTTGAGATATTCGGATCTGTCACTATCGACAAACGACTATTTAAAATAGGATCCGAGAAAGAACAGCCCTGTATAGGTAAACGTTTTCCTGATCGGGAAAAGGCTTTCCAGATCAAACATGGAAAGAATGGCATCTTTTTTATCCAGCGGATAGTAAAGCTGGACGGGGTCGGTTATCCCCAATGCGGTTTTCATCTCTTCCACGGTTTCACGAAAGCTGGCCAGCCCGTCAATCAGACCATGTTGTAAAGCCTGTTTTCCGGTAAAAACCCGGCCGTCTGCCAGGGAAACTATTCTCTTTGGATCAATGGCTCTGTTTTCTTGCACAGCTGTCACAAACTGCCTGTGCGTATCTTCTATGACTGATTCTAGCAATTTACGTTCCGTTGCCTTCATCGATCGAAAAGCAGATCCTATGTCCTTGTTTTCTCCAGACTTAATAGTTTCAACGCTGATTCCAAGGCGATTCATGAGCTTTTCAACATTGAAAGTCTGCATGATGACACCAATACTGCCTGTCAGGGAACCGGGGTTGGCGTATATTTTGTGGGCGCCGATGGCTATGTAATAGCCTCCCGAAGCAGCCACAGATGAGATCGAGGCATACACTTTTTTGCTTGATCTTACCCTGAGTAGTTCGGAAAAAATTTCCTGTGAGGGGGCAGCTGCTCCCCCCGGACTGTTAATCCTCAGAATAATACCCTTTACCTGTGTGGACTCCTCTAATTCCCTGATTTTTTTTATGATGGTTTCTGACTCCAGAATAATCCCTTCGATGGGTATCACTCCGATCAGAGGTGGGGCAACAGACCGAGTCAAGACCGAATAGCCGCCAATCAGCAATAGGAAAACAATCAGGGGTATCAGTACAGGAAACCGCTTGCGCAGCGGTTTTTTGGGAGCGGGAAGGTTCTGGTGAACATTAAGTGAGAAAGGCATGGTATATGGCTGAATGTATCGATCAGGGAATTGCTGCTTAATCTGTTTCTGTAACTACCGGCTTATCCTGATTTCCCCATAAAGTCGGCGGTCCAGCGAACCAGATTGATCACAACCAGAGTAAGTCCCT
>JAOZRE010000600.1 GCA_029940215.1 bacterium
CTTGACTTTAAAAAACCAAATTCCTATCATCCATTTCCGAACAAAGCTTGAACTCGAATCGCTCATGGAACGCTGATGATATTTGTAACTCAATTCATCCACACAGGGCAGACTCTGCCCCTTTACTAATGTTTCTTTGTGCACTCTCCCCCGATTTATACCACGATCTTTCCTGAAATATTAGTTTATCCAGTGACGTCAGCTTTTGAGTAAAAAAATATCATTGTATCTTTGTTCAATAGTCTGCACTTCAGACTTGGTGAGTTTGCTGAACTCTTTATCGCGCCCGCGCTTCGAAAGGTTACCGTTGTTTTGATTAAGAAAGCGTATAAGTAGGTCCACCAGCCTATCCGGCATATCGATGTAGTTTTTGATGAACTCGTTGAGACGGCCATACTTTTCCAGATAGTCCACCTCCTCAGGCAAGGTTTTATTTACCGTTTCTGCTACGCATCCAAAAAAGAACTCTGCCTGTTCAGTAGCATCAAAATAGCGATACAGATCGATGGTTTCGTTTACAACTTCAACATTGCCCTCATCGTTTGGTCGCCATTTGATCAGATCAAGTCTGGGTTTCGAAAATTGTTCCAGCGCTTGCCTGTAATCATCCAAACGGTTCAGAATAATGGCTGACACAGGGAAAACCAACCCTTTGGGGACAAAACTTTTTTCTGCTAAGAGATGATGAAATAAATAGCGGTGAATTCGGCCGTTTCCATCTGCAAACGGATGAATATAAACAAAGCCGAAAGCAATGAGCGTTGCGGTAAGAACCGGATCATAGTCGCTATTACTGAGCAATTCACAAGTTTCTATCAGATCCGCCAGAAGCACTTTTACATCTTTGGCTCGTGCCGAAATATGAACAGGCATCGGCAGTCCCGTCACACGATCATGCTCACCGACGAATCCACCTTTAGTGCGGCATCCAAGTGTGACAAATCGACTGTCGGAAATGACAATTTGTTGAAGAAACTCCAGCTCTTCAATACTGAGTTTTCTCTGCCCCGCTTCACCAATGATCCTTCCCCATCGCTCTATCCGGCTATGGGGAGGAAATTCACTTTCAATGGTATATGATGCTTTTGAATCTTTCAGTAAAAGAAAAGCGGCGGCTCTGCTTAACAGGTCACCATGCGTCTTGCCTATATGGTTGAAAGCTGCCTGTGATAAGTTGAGAGCAATAAAGTGATCAAGTATCTCCGTTCGTCTAATTAGGGGGCAAAATCCGCGTGTGCCCGGAAGATTATTGCGGATGCGATGGCGACGGGAGTTACGGGAAGGTCCTGGATATTGTAAGGTTTCATTGACGAGAGCAACGAAATTACCCTGGGTTGCATCCAAAATATTGAGTTTCTTATGACACAACCATTCATATAAAAACCAGATTCTTCGACTATATGCGCCTGTTGGTTCCCGTCGAATAATTTCTACAATGTTTTCCGGATCAACTGTACTAAACACGCTTTTGAGCACAAACAGATCTATTCCTTCATGCTTAAGGGCAAATGTCAGATGACCCTGAAGGCTGTCGTCGGGTTTGTGCCTTGGTGTATAAATATGCCAGCGCCCCTCGTCGTATTTCCGATGCTTGGTTCCGATAGCACAAAGGTAGTCAGGGGCGGGTACGGATAGGGCATGTCCAGTGATCAATGCCGCATACCCGGCAAGTGTCGCTCCTTCTTCCAGCTCAGGGAAAGTACGAAAAACAGTTATGGAACGTGAATTTTGATTATATTTTATCATTTTTATGAATTGTGTTTATGTCGTCTTTTTTCACAATGTCATGAAAAATGGTTATTGTCTATGAATTTTAATTACTAATCACTATAATCTGTGAAATACGGTTATATGCCAACCTGTACTTATCGAGCTGAACAGTTTAGAGTTCTCTTGTAAATAGCTGAAAATAAAACGAATCCGCACCCAAAGGGTACGGTATTGCTTTGCCCCCTTGAAG
>JAOZRE010000248.1:0-3351 GCA_029940215.1 bacterium
AGTAATAAAATCAAACCATAGACCAGTACTTCAAACTCCTTGAACATTTCCAACCATTCAAAGTTGAGAAAAGAGATCAGAACCGCTCCCAGAATCGCCCCCCAGATGCTGTACATTCCGCCGATAATAATCATAATCAGCAATTTGATAGAAAAAGAGAGGTCAAACGTCCCGGGGCTGATAAAATTAATGTAGTGAGCATATAAGCTTCCCGCAATGGAAGCCAGCACTGCCGAATAGACAAAAATCTGTATTTTGTAAAATGAGACGTTGACACCCATGGCATATGCGCCTGTTTCGCTGGTATGGATAGCCCTCAGGGCTCTACCCAGTCTCGAATGGATCAGGTTGACCGAAAACAGGAATACTGCAACCACAATGCCCCAGACTAGGTAGTAATATTTAATCTCTGTATCAAACGCAAACCCAAAGAGCGACAGTCCGGGGATACCCCCCATTCCATCAGGTCCTCCTGTTACCTGCCCCTCCTCGGTGAAGACTATATAAACCACAATTCCAAAAGCCAGAGTAGCCATTGCCAGATAGTGTCCTTTCAGTTTTAAAGCGGGTGTGCCGATCAAAACCGCAACAGCAATAGTGGCAATAATCCCCATCACCATGCAGAACCAGGGATTCCAATCATACTGAACAGTCAATATACCCGAAATATAAGCACCAATCCCGAAAAAAGCAGCATGTCCCAGGGAAATTTGTCCTGCATACCCCATTAACATACTAAGACCAATGGCAATCAAAGCGTAAATGCCGGCAAAGATCAACACGTCAAGATAATGTGAGATTGCAGGGATGGCCTGTACCACCCAAGGCGTGACGATCAGTACGCAGACAAAAAAGATACGGCTCCTCTTTCTGATTCGAAACATAGTCTAGAATTTCTTTAGTTTGGCAACGGTTGCGTTCCCCAGCAGCCCGGAAGGCTTTATAAATAAAAGGATCAATAGTACAATTAATGCAAAGGCGTCCTTGTAGCCCGACGAAATATAACCCGCACCCAGTGACTCAATTAACCCCAGTGTCAGCCCGCCGAGTATAGCTCCCGGAAAGCTGCCAAGACCTCCGAGAATCACGGCGGCAAATCCTTTGACTGCCAGCATGGCCCCCCTGTCATACTCCATCAATGCAATAGGCGTAACCCCGATACCAGCAACAGCCCCGATGGTAGCGCTTAAAGCAAATGACAGCAAAACCATATGTTTAACATTGATTCCCACCAGTCTGGCTGCGTCCGGATTATCAGCACATGCTTTCATGGCTTTCCCGATAATGTTCCGTTCAAAGAACAGGGTCAGTCCAATGACAATCACAATCAGCAGTCCTATGATCCATAGCGCCTGGGGCTGGATGACCGCTCCCAGAAACTTTATGGGGATTCTACCTGAAAACGCGGGAAGATCGTAAGGGTCCTTACCCCAGATAAACATTGCGGCTCCCTTCAGAATCATGGAAGCAGCAATGGTAGCAATAATTAACGTCATGACAGACGGCTGCCGAATCGGTCGAATGGCGAATCGATCAAAAAGAATTCCTATTACAAACACAACCAGCAGCGTTAAAAAGAAGGCTGGAATCATCGGGATGCCAAGCGTGACCCTTAGAAAAACCATAATTAACCCACCCAGGACCACGAACTCCCCCTGGGCCAGGTTAATGATTTCTGTCACGTTATAGATAATGTTGAATCCGACAGCAATCATGGCGTAAATACTACCAATGGTGATCCCGGTGATCAGGTATTGAATCAACTGACTGAATAGAATTGAGTTGTCCACAGCTTGATTATATTAAAATAATGAAGAATAACTATCTGGCAAAAAAATGCTTTTTGATTATCTCAATGTCAGCTTCCTGCAACGCTGTCAAAGCCTCCCTGAGATCGCCCCTTCCAACTCTGAAAATCAGCACATTCACTTCCTTTTCCTTGTATGCGTAAGTGTATTTTATGTTTATATCCTTATCACTCAGCTTTCCGACAACCTGGTTAAAGCTGCCGATCTGATCCTTCATTTTTACAGCAAATACACGATTTTCCCTGACCGTAAACCCTGCTGAAGTCAGGGCTGCCTTTGCCCGCTCTGTATCTTCAACGATCAACCTTAAAATCCCAAACTCGGTGGAATCCACAAGCAGGAGAGATTTGATGGAAATCTTCTCATCTTCCAAAACAGATGTAACCGCAATCAGTTCTCCTTTCTTGTTCTCCAGAAAAACCGACAGTTGCTTAATGGTATGCTGATCCATACTACCTTCTCAAATGTAGTTGAGATAACCCGTTCAAAACGCAGAACCACTACTGTCATTGTTTTTAACATTTTCCAGATCAATATCGCTCGTTGCCTGAGGCCGGGTTTGCAGCGAATGATTGAATCAGTGCCTTAAAGATTTCGAGTGGATACAGTTTTTCAGGGTGATGATATTTTCAGAAGGGTGCTGGTCTGAATATAAGGCTGTAAGTTATCCCATAGACTTTCCGACTTAATTCTGTCAAAAATCCGCGCCTGACCTATTCCCGTCAAACCCACAAATCGTATGCCTTCGCTGCTGAACTTTTTATCATGTTCCACAATCCGCACGAAATCTTCCTTTAAAATCGGTGGAATCGTCTTGGAGATGCCCAATAAACTCAAATGTTGATGGATAATCTTGTAATCGGATTCATCCAGGACTCCCTGTTTAAGTGACCACCAGGCGGCAAAATCCATTCCGATAATCACAGCCTCACCATGCAGAAACTCCTGATAGTGGGTATAGGTCTCGAGAAAATGGCCAAAAGTATGGCCAAAATTCAGGATGGCCCGCTGACTGTTTTCCCTTTCATCAGCTTCAACTACACGTGCTTTTACCTCGCATGATCGGAAAATGGTCTCAATCAGGAGTTCCTCTTCTGCTTTCAGGTCATTCAGTGTTTTTTGATTAAGCAATTGAAACAGGTAAGCGTCCCGAATAAAGCCGTGTTTGATCAGTTCTGCATAGCCTGCAATAAACTCTCTTTCCGGCAGGGTCTTCAGATAATTGACATCCACAATGGTCTGCAGTGGTTGTTTAAATGAGCCGATAAGGTTTTTGCCGGCCTGGTGGTTTATGCCTGTTTTGCCTCCGATTCCACTGTCAACCTGCGAGAGCAACGTAGTGGGTATCTGAACAAATGATATTCCCCGCATAAAAGCAGAAGCAGCGAATCCGGTAATATCGCCGATGACACCTCCCCCTATTCGATGACGGGTTGGCTCGACATGCTTCCGGCAGCTCTCGATCACACAGATGAGATTGCGGATGCCACGAGGGACGGCGGCGGCGTGCCGTTCTCCTCTTTCGGTGAGGCGATGGTCAGAG
>JAOZRE010000248.1:3361-7200 GCA_029940215.1 bacterium
TTTTTATATTGCTCACCATCCGGCAGGATCAAACACTCTGAATTCAGACCCTTCGGTATAAAAGCCTGTTCGAAATCAGGATAACAGGCATGCAACGTTTCGTTTGTAACGACGAATACAGTCTGCTCTGTATAGCTGTGCAGCAATTCAGACAAGGCCTCGGATACAATACAATTCCCAATTTTAACCTGATACCGGTACGCAGCCCCCGGCAGGTCAATGTGAATAGTTTTCATCTAAGTTGATTGATTGATGATATCGTTATGAATGCGGACACCAGGCTTAACAGCTGTAACCCTTTTTCCCTGCTGTAAATCCTGGGAATCATACAAATGGTTACTCCAGGTGAGGCTTAGTATATTATAGAAAAAGATGACAAAGTAGCACTGACAGTGCGTTCTTCCACAGACACCGTTTCAACCAGCGACATGGGTGAACCCTCGTAGCACCATTGTATAAGGAATTCGACATCAGATGCTTCGCCCTGTACCTCTATTTCAACGCCACCGCTTCGAATATTTCTTACAAATCCCTTTAAAAGCAAGTTTTGAGCTTTTCTAAAGGTATAGTCCCTGAAAAATACACCCTGGACTCTGCCCATTACCAGAATCCGTACTTGCCGTATTCCCATTCCACCCTGTTTTACAGTTTTTCTCTAAAACTCGGTATTAATCTGTGTTAAATGCTCAGTCATCATAAACCAAACCGATAAAAAAGAAAACGTGGGGATATTAATTTAGTAAAAAACAGATGATTTCCTCAACGGTATCGTAAGTCAACGTTTTTTTTAAGGGTGACCCCCCAAGTTTTACTTCACACATCATGACTCCTGATTCTTGCGTTCAGTCCCTGGATCTTCGATCGTTTACTGAAAGGCCTAAGAAATAAACGGACTTGCTTTAAAGCGAAGTATTTTTTCTTTTCAAACACATCATAAATTTATATAATGATGAAGGCAGGTAATTATCAGGTACACTCACACAACTATCCTATCTCAACCTGATCAGCACTACAGATGGCAATGAATTCAGACCAACCGATCGCCGAAAACTCAGCGACCGAAGAGGCATCAAAAAAAAGCTCAAAGCAGGGTAGCTCTTTCGAAGTTAGCCCAGAACTTCTTACGAAATTAAACGAAGCACTTGCCCTTCCCATACCCGGTAAAGATGAATTCTGGAATATAGAGGGGGTATCAAGCCCCGCAAAGGCAGATAAAAAATTTCTTGGAATTTTCAAAAATAAATCACTCAGCCCCGAAGAGTTAAAAGACCTGCGAAAATCTGCTATCCAGTCGCCTGGAAACACACGAATAAGAATTCATAAACTGAAAAAGCAGTATCCACACAGCTCTGTTCTTTACATGCTTTCCGCCGTTTGCTCCCACGGCATGTTAATGAACTCAAGTAACCAGAGGGAGGTATTGAGGGGATTGAAGGTTGCGACAAAGGAAGCCGCCATTTCAGTGTTCAGTAACGGTATCAGCGTCTATAACTGTGATAATTTTTATAAGATATACTTCACTTTTTTGGATCGACTCAAACGATTTCAGTTAAAAACCTACGAAACCATAAAACTCGACCCCCGGATGGAGTCCTATGCATCCCAGTTAATGTGCGCCATGCAGGCCGTAGATCAGCTCTCTTCGGAAAAAAACAAGGTGTTTAACGTCATCAATCATCTGAAAAAAAAGCTTAAGTCGTCTCAATACATCGTCATCTTTGACTTTAGCCGGATAAAAGATGCTATCCGCCATATGGAATCGGGCAATGTCAAGGAGAGGGTTTTGACGGGAACCGCCGCGGAAATAGTCGCCTATATATATGCATTGGCGATCGCCTTCGCCAGAACCCCTGCACTTTGGAGATTAGTTGATGAGGTTCTGAAGCTGTTTCCAGACGCAAATACAAACATGCTAGTACGAAAAATATCGGTCAATTCCATACGCAACTTTTTGAAGTTCAAGGTAGCAGCGATTGAAATGGAACGGGAAATCATGTCGAAGCTGGGAAAAATGATCCTGAAGGAAAATATGCTTGGTGTCCAGAAACTGGAAGGACAATCACTCTATCAGTCTTATGAAACAGATCCTTTTTTCAATATCGCCTTTATCGCGGAAATGACCGTTGGGCTGTATCAGGACGACGATCATCGTAAAATACTCGACATTGCTATCAGCGTTGTTAATTCGCTAATTAAAAGAGATATGTCAAAAAATCATGTATTCACCGAACCCGCCACCAACCATTCACTTAAGTTGCAGGGATTGAGGGATGGTAACACGGAACCGAAAAATCAGGCTGCGGATAAAGCTACGGCTTGATTAAGCACTATTCCAACTCCTTACTGATCATATTACTCAGCGCATCCACCCAGATCCGCTCCACATTGAGTGATGGAACCAGTGTTAACGCCTCTCCTCCACTTTCAAGAAACCGTTCCTGTTCTTCGTGCTGAATCTCTTCCACTGTTTCAAGGCAGTCGGCCACAAATGATGGGCAACAGACCAGCAGATGACGAACCCCCTTTTCTGCCAACCTGACGACAAGTTCGCTTGTTGCAGGACCAATCCACCGGGTTCTCCCGAGCCTGGATTGAAATCCGATGCTGTACCGCTCCTCTTCAATTCCCAATGAAGCTGCAATCAATCTGACCGTTTGAAAGCATTGAGCCCTGTAACAGTTGTAATTCGTACTGACCGAATTGGTGCAACAATTTTCAGAGTTCAGGCAGTGGCTTCCTGTGTGATCAGCTTTCAGTACATGTTTCTCCGGTAATCCGTGAAAACTGAAGAGGATATGATCCGAATCTTTTGCCAGGTAAGGCTCTATAATACGGGCCCATGCGTTTATAAAGCCTGGGTTGTCAAAAAAATGTGGAATGACCCGAATTCGAGGAAAAACGGTCCAGCTTTTCAGTGTGTCAAACACCCTCTCCAGGATCGAACCGGTTGTTGCTGAAGCATATTGGGGAAAAAGCGGGAAAATCAGCAGTTCTGAACTGTTTGCCATTTCAAAACCCTTCAATACGCTTTCTATCGATGGTTCACTGTAGCGCATTGCCATTTCGACATGAAAACTCGGCCCCAGTTTTTCTGAAAGTACCTGAACCAACTGCTGACCAGTTCTAACCAACAGGAAGCGCTCCCCATCCCAGATTTTCTTATACTTGGGAAGAATCACACCTGGACGAAAGGGGAGAATGAACAGATATAAAACAAGCCGTCTTATGATCCCCGGCATATCCATGACCCTGGGATCCGACAGAAACGTTCTTAGATATTTTCTAATAGATCCGGTATCCGGTCGTTCAGGACTGCCAAGATTAATCAACAGTATATTACGTTTGATTGTCATGTTTTTGTCATCGAATTTTAAATGCAGGATTCTATGAGAACATCATCTGCATCCAGTCAAATCGTGCGGTATTTGGTATTATTGACCTGATAAACGGCAAGTACCTTATCTTTACCGTTTAGAATCGAACTTGAAAAGCCTGTTATCAATTTTTTTAGAGTATTGCGCTAGATCGTTATTTTCAACAATTACTGATAACGGATTTATTTATATTTTGATATTCTGTAAATTATAAACAAACGGAATCCTGCTTCGCGATTTAACATCAACAAAAGAGCTAAAATGACAGAAGAACTTATGCTTGACGCAAAGTACGCTTTTGCTCAGGGAGATTTTGGAAAATGCATTCAGGCCTTTGATAAAATACTGGAGAAGGAGCCCGACAACCTCATCGCGCTGTTTACAAGAGGTACCGCCAAATTCCGTAAAGAAGATTATCTTGAAGCAATAGCTGATTTCACGCAATATATCGAAAAAGACAAAAGC
>JAOZRE010000249.1:0-2496 GCA_029940215.1 bacterium
TAATTTTTGAGCCGACCCTTAATAAAACGGCCAATTAAAGTCTTTGATGTTGTAGATACAGTTCTACGCAATATAAAAACCAAAAATTTGTATGTCAATTAGAAAGCTGGTGGGATATTGATCAAGATAGTCGTGTTGCCGAAAACTGTGTTGCAAAATGCACCCACGTGCTGGAATCCCTTAATCAAGTTTTAAATCAACAATGATTCAATATCAGGGTGCTCCCGTATTGCCCGCAGGAACTGCTCTTCGATCCGAGTCATTCGGTTTTTCATCATCCGTGTCAGGCTGCCCATTACCAGAAATCCCATGGAGTGGTCGCTCTCCAGGACGCTGACAATGGTATCCGACTCTATGGTGAAAATTTCACTTTCTTCCGCACTGACGGCCAGAAAACTGTACGGCTCTCCGAAAATCGCCGACCAGCCGAATGAGTACCCCGGCTTGATGGCTCCCAGGGAGACAGTGACATTACTGGAAATCTGCTTTTCAAGCAGAATCTTCCCGCTTTTCAGCATGTAAAACCGATCTGCCTTCTCTCCCTCTTCAAAGATGGTTTCCTGATCTCCTACCTGAATCAGCTGAATCGCAGGGGCGATCTTTTCCAGCATGTCATCGGTCAGGGTTTCCATAATGATGATTTTCTGGAGGTCTTCTTTGGGTATCATAATTGGCTCCGCAGTGACTAATTCGGACTATGAAAAATGGTGTTGACACTCATCTCTGCAAGGGAGAAGAAGGGCTCTGGGAAGAACAGGAGAATGATGGAACAGGCAGCTGTAATGATCAGCGGAACCAGACACCAGATAGGCGCTTCAGCCATAGGGCCCTGGAATTTAGAATCCTCAGGGGCACAGAAAAAAGCCTGGTAGACGATGGGCATGAAATAAGCGGCGTTGAGGACGGAGCTGATCAGGAGAACAAACAGCATGACCATCTGGTCGGCTTCCAGTGTTCCCAGCACCAGGTACCATTTGCTGAGAAAGCCTCCGGCCGGTGGAAGTCCAATGACACTGAGGGAACCGATGAAAAAGGCGGTCATGGTCAGCGGCATTTTTCTTCCGATTCCGGCCATCTGACTGATATGCTTGACCCCAGTCGACACAAAAATGGCGCCCGCACAGAAGAACAGGGTGATCTTGCCGAAAGCGTGCATGGCAATGTGCAACATGCTGCCCATCAGACCGAGTGGCGTCAACAACGCGGCTCCCAGCACGATATAGGACAATTGGCTCACCGTGGAAAAGGCCAGCCTGCCTTTCAGACTGTCCTGGGAGAGCGCAATGACCGACGCGGTGACAATGGTCACAGCCGCAATGACGGCCATAACCGTTCCGTGACCGTGCATGTTTAGAAGGTCGGTACCGAAAATTCCGGTGGTGACGCGCAGGATGCAGAATACACCAACCTTGACAACAGCAACGGCATGCAACAGCGCACTGACCGGCGTCGGTGCGACCATGGCGGCTGGAAGCCAGGAGTGAAAGGGCATGATGCCGGCCTTGGCAAATCCGAAGAGGGTGACCACCAGCAGCACCAGAATCAGAAATTCGGGTTCATTTCCGCTGAAAACACCCTGCCTGGCAAATTCGAGCGACCCCGTCAGCTGGTGGATGACCAGCATGGCAGGGAGCAGCAACCCGATGGATGATCCGACGATGTAGAGCAGGTATTTCCGCCCGGAACTTCTGGCTTCGGGGTCCTGGTGGTGTGTGACCAGGGGGTAGGTGGCAAACGAGAGCATTTCATAAAACAGGTACATGGTCAGCAGGTTCGCTGAAAAGGCTACTCCGATGGTTGCCGACAGCGAAACAGCGAAAAAACAGAAATAGCGGGTCTGGCTGTGCTCTTTCAGGCTTCGCATGTAGCCGATGGAGTAGGCTGATGTGATGATCCACAGGAAAGAGGAGACCAGCGCGAATATCATGCCTATGGAATCCACTCGCAGGCTGATACCAATATCGGGCAGTACCTGGGCGATGGTGAACTCGATCTGCCGCCCCCCGAGTATAATCGGCAAAAGGGACAGCACTAGCAGGAACTTCAGGACTGCTGCTACAAAGGTCCAGCTCTCGCGCAGATTAGGTCGTTTCCCGGACAGAATAATCAGGGGAACGGCCAACAGCGAGACAAGAATCGCCAGCAATGGTCTGATGGACTCAATACTTTCCATGTGATGTCCAGGTAGTTGTCATAACTATACTTATACTTATACTCTTAATCCTTCAATCCGCTACTTCCGTGACCGGTATAAACCCTTTTCAGTCGGGAGACTCCTTGCAAGATGCTCTATGATTCACTCCGCTGAAATCCCAAAACTCGGACTGACGTCCTCAAACAGTGGGATTTCGGCCGCTTCGTTTCATCAAGAGTATCTGGCAACTCGTCTAATCGCCTGAAAACGCTTTATACCGGCCACTCTGCGACTCCAGTTACTCTCCATCCGCTACTTCCGTGACCGGTATAAACCCTTTTCAGTCGGGAGACTCCTTGCAA
>JAOZRE010000249.1:2596-5822 GCA_029940215.1 bacterium
TCTAATCGCCTGAAAACGCTTTATACCGGCCACTCTGCGACTCCAGTTACTCTCCGTGCCTCCTTGGTGAATTAAAAAACAAACCGGATGACCCGGCTGACCAGGATATTGGTGCTGAGCCCCAGTATAATCAGTGAAGTTGCTGCGATCAGGGAGGAAATGACCATTCCCCTTGGGGCTTCCCTGATACCGCGGGCAGCTGGAATCGCCTGACTGACCGGTTCTCCATGCGGTAGTGTCTGGAAAAATCCGATCTCAAAGATCCGGAAAAATAGAATGACGTTGATCAGGCTGCTGAAAATCAGGGCGGCGACAAAATGGTAGCTGCCTGCTGCCAATCCGCCCTTGATCAGGTACCACTTGCTGAAAAATCCGCAGGTGGGTGGCACACCGATGATGGACAAGGCCCCCACCACAAATGCGATCATGGTGTATGGCATATGCCGGAACGATCCGGACAGCTCTGAAAACCGGTCGCTGTCCAACCGGAACCGGAAACTGCCCGCTACCAGAAAAAGGCAAAGGGTCATGGCGGCATCGTTGACAATATGCAGAATAGAGCCGGTAACGCCGTCCCGGTTGCCCAGCCAGAATCCGCCCACCATGTAGCCCACTTCCGCAATAATAATAAATGTCAGCATGCGTGTTACACTTTTCTGTGCCAGTGCCAGAATGGAACCTGCCACGATGGCTATCACAGCCAGCCATACCAGCACAGTCATCAGCATGGCATTCCCGAAGGAGAATGCCGGCGTGAAAACCAGCAGTGATATGCGAATCATGACGTATATCATCACCTTGGTGGTCAATGAGGCGATCAAGCCGCTGGCGGCAGTGGGCATATACGTATAGGCGTTGGGTAACCACGAATGAAGTGGAAAGAGCGCCATCTTGATAAAAAGGCCGACCAGGCAGAGGAAAAAGCCGAACATAACCACTCGGGTGTCGTAGAGTTCCGGCAGCAGTTTTGACAGCTCCATCATGTTCAGGGTTCCCGTCATCATATAAAGAAACCCGACACCCAGCAGATAAAAGCTGGCGCCAATTGTGCCCATGATCAGGTAGTTCAGTCCAGCCAGGGGGGCATGCTCCTGACCCATTCCGATCAGCGCGTATCCGGTCAATGCGGTGATCTCCAATAAAACATACAGGTTGAAAGCGTCCCCTGTTATGGTGATTCCAGCCAGACCGGTTACGAACAGGACGGAAAGTGCGTAAAAAGTGCCTGCCTTGTTGGGGAAATGCGCCTGGACTTTTATGCGGGAAGCAAACAGGTTCAACAGGGCCACACTGAAAATCACCAGCAGCACCAGCGCGTTCAAGTGGTCAATGCGGAATTCGATACCGATGGGTGGCCGCCAGCCACCCAGGCGATAGCTAACAACCCCGTTTTCAAGCACTTCGATCATCACTCCCACCGATGCCGCCAGAGACAGAGCGAAGGTGGCACAGGTTATGGTAAAGCACCATTTTCGATTAATCCAGCTGAGAGCTGTTATCAGGAGAGCAGCCATCAGCGGGACGATAATGATCAGTGCGGGAAGTTGATGAGTCATATCTGATTTATCTGGGATTGAATGTCGTCTTCCTCAAGTGTCCGGTACTGATTGTACACACGTATGGCCAAGGCCAGGGCCACCCCCAGGGTTGCAACTGACACCACAATCGCTGTCAGCATCAACACATGGGGCAGCGGGTTGATATAAGCAGTGGCCTGGATTACCCCTTCCTGATGACCATGTGCAATGATCGGGATGGTGGCGCTCTCCTTGGCGCCGACTGAAATATAGAAAAGAATGATTGATGTCTGAAAAATATTCATCCCGATGATCTTCTTTACCAGGTTCTTTTTGACGATCATGGCGTACAGCCCAATCATCATCAGGACAATAAATGCCCAGTAGTTGTATTTTGCTGCGATCATCGTTATCAGGTCATTCATCATCTGCTACAATCCTTCATCGTGTTTACCGGCCGAGGAGATGTTGTAGTATAGCCATATCATCACCGCCATCACGGCAAGCCCTACACCGATCTCTACTATGAGTATGCCGTGGGAACGTGCCATGACAGATCCGCTGCGCAGAACAGGGGCAAGGGCTCCATAGTCGAGAAAAACAGATCCCAGCAGGAGGCAGAGTAGGCCGGTTCCGGCATAGATCAGGACCCCGGCCGAGGCCATGATGGCGCTGGTACGTTCGCTCAGCCGCCTCACGGTGCTTCTCAGGTCAGTGGAGATGGCCAGCAGAATAAAGGACGCTCCCAGGATAACCCCTCCCTGAAAGCCGCCACCGGGGCTGTGATGACCATGAGCAATGACATAAAGCGCAAATAGTTGGATGGACGGTATAATCAGGCGACAGGTGGTTTTGATAATCAGGTCGTTTGGGGTCCAGTGGCTGTCTATCCGTTCAAATTTGGATGGATCGTCCGGTATTTTTCCGCCGGCTTTGATGTTTAACACAATTCCGGTGGGGATGTGGCGAAACAGCCGTTCATTCCGTCGCTTCCGGGTAAAGGTTCGCAGCAGGAAAAAGCAGGCCAGTCCAGCAGCAAAGATGACAGCCGTCTCGAACATGGTATCATAGCCCCGGTAGTCTGCCAGAACTGCAGTGACGATGTTGGGAACCGCAGCATCTTTCTCGGCGTTCTGGATGAAATAGGGCGAGAGATGCATGCTCGCAGGAGCTGCCGGGTCTCCCCAGTTCGGGAATTCCATTGTACAAAACAAGAACAGGCTTCCGCAGAGGCATACGGTTAATATGGCGACGGTTTTCAATCCTTGCTCCTCCTGGTTGTTTGAAAAACAGCTGCAACAAACAAAACGGTGCTGACGCCGGCTCCGACAGAGGCTTCGGTAAACGCAACATCGACGGCCCCCATAATGGCCCAGAGCAGACACATCAGAAAACTGTATGCACCGAACAGTACGGACGCTCCCAGCAGGTCCTTGATGGTAATCGCTGCGATGCCGCTGATAATGACCAGAGTCAGAATAATGATATCGAGTTGCCAGACCATGTTATTTCTCCACCTCCTGTTCCTTCGTCCAGGGCCTGAGACCAGCCATAAATCCCGCATCTATAATAGCATGTGTAGCTGTCGGGCTGGTCAGGAAAACAAAGACCACGATCATCATGATTTTCATGGCCGTCAGGATCGACGCAAGTGTCAAATCCTGGGCGGTGTACAGGGCCATTCCGGCCATTGTAAATAGCAGGCCGGA
>JAOZRE010000249.1:5832-7192 GCA_029940215.1 bacterium
GGCAGTGTCCAGCTTCCCTGCCGGATGCAGTCGGGAATAGAAGTCCGGAAACCGAAGGATCCCCACGGCGCCTCCCAAAAAGAAAAAAAGTCCCAGAAAAAGTAATATGACGACCAGTATGTTCATATGTTCCTCGGTTGATCTGAAAGCGTCTGTGATAATGCCCCGCGCGTGTCATGAACCCATTTTCTTTTGCAGATTCGTTTTAAAATGATCTATCACTCATTCAGCCGAAACCCCAACTCGCCTTGCTCAGACAGTGGGGTTTCGGGCGCTTCATTTCATGAAGATCATCTAAAAACCCCTCTAAGCAACGAAAATGGCTCCATGACAAGCGCTCTGTTTTGAATGTAAATGCCACTTGTTGTTTGAAAACCTAATCATCTCCCAGGCCTTTTCGTTTTTGGAGGTATTTGGATGCCGCCAGCACCGCAATGAAATTCAGCATGGCATAGGCAATGGCGATATCCACGAACATGTCCACCCTGTGATAGAGCAGCCCGATCACGATCAACAGTGCGGTTGTTTTACTGCCGATGGCATTGACCCCGATCAGCCGGTCCAGGACTGTTGGACCGAAAACAGCGCGGTACAGGGACAGTGCCATGATCAGGCAGATGAGTATGGCTACGTAAAAAAAGATGTCGTTCATCATTCCCCGAATATCTTTGCTATTTTGTTTTCCATGTCACCCGGCAGGGATTCGGCCGATGGTTCATCAATGACGTGGACCTCGAAATCGCCGTAGTCTGTGACGTAGACAGTAATTGTTCCTGGTGTGAGTGTTATGGAATTGGCAAACGTCACCAAAGCAAGTTCTCCCTTTAGCCGGCTGCGAAACTTGATAATGCGCGGATCAATCAGCTCCATCATACGGGGGTGAAATACCAGCTTCATGACATGAATGTTGGCCTTTAATACCTGGAGCAACAGCCAGGGAATATAGACCACAAATCGCGGCCACTGGGTCCTGAGTTTGCCAAAATCGACGGTTTGAAAAAGCAGGTCGCTGCTGAAATAGGCAACCAGCAGGCAGGAAATAACACCCAGTCCCAGGTGAAAGAGGTCGAATTTTCCTGAGAGCAGCACCCAGGACAGGAACATTAAAATGAATGTCAGTAAAAAGGGCAGGCCGAAGCGGCTGTTTTTTCCCCCCTTCTCTTTATCAGTCGTCAATATATCTCCTTTGTTGCTGGGTCAAGTCGGGTTTGTGGCCGACATTCCAGAGTTTTCTGTCAGGGTTGCAGCAGCCCCAGGCAGATAAACAGGCTAAGCAGGATGAGAGAAACACAGGCCCCAAACCCAATGGGCAGACGATGTGTCACCTCCTTTGTAACACCTTTGGGCAGGACCGCTTGTA
>JAOZRE010000025.1 GCA_029940215.1 bacterium
CCTTCAAGGGGGCAAAGCAATACCGTACCCTTTGGGTGCGGATTCGTTTTATTTTAGCGATCCCTTAGCCTGCCAGTAAGCCGGCTGACAGCAGCAGACAGAAGAGGAAGGTCAGGCGGGCGGTGCCGGCCAGCCCCTGGTTCAGTGTTCTGCCCTGTTGCGTTAAGATGAGTTTCAGGGTTGGATAGGCAATCGGCAAAGAGAATAGAGCCAGCAGTGAATAAACGGGAATCATTTCCAGCACAACCAGTACAATCGGTACCAGGTAGGCGGTTCCGATCAGTATCAGATATTCCACCCGGCTGCCTGTCTCTCCAAGCATGACTGCCAGCGTCCGCTTGCCGGTTTGACGATCAGTGGCGATATCCCTGAGATTATTCACAACAAGGATGGCTGTGATCAGCAGCCCGGCCGGGATGGACAGTATCACCGCCAGCATCGGCAGTTGCAGTGCCTGAACGAAATAGGTGCCACAGACAGCCACCGGACCGAAGAAAATAAAAACGAATAGATCCCCCAGACCATTGGACGCCAGAGGAAACGGACCGCCGCTATACGCCAGCGCGGATAGAATGGCGGCTAGACCCAGCGCCAGAATCGGCCAACCGCCTACGATGGCAAGGAAAAACCCGGATATGGCAGCCGCCAGCAGGGTTCCCATCATCGCCCGCTTCACTGTTTCAGGTGGAATCAATCCGCTTTGCGTCACCCTGATGGGCCCCAACCGGTCTTCCGTGTCCACTCCCTTCTTAAAATCAAAATAGTCGTTTGCAAGGTTGACCGCTATCTGCAGTAGCAGCGAAACGGTCAGGGCTGCACAGACTGGCAGCAGCTTGAAATTGCCGGACTTGACGGCCAGGGCGGTACCGATTAATACCGGTGAAACAGCCGCCGGAAGCGTCTTGGGTCGTGATGCCAGAACCCAGGCCTGTGTTCGGGAAATTGATGAGGGTTCGTTGGTGTTCATTGTTGACGGTGAATCGGGTTGTCTGGCTAGTTATCCAGGTAGAGATGGCGGTTTACCTTACGCTCCAGGTAATCGACCAGAAAGTACAGGGAGAGGCCCAGAAGAGACATGCCCAGAATACCGGCATACATCTCAGGATAGAGGAGTACCTGGTAGGTCTCCACAATAATATAGTATCCCAGGCCCCAGGTTGTCAGCGACTGTTCAGCGATAAAGAGAACCGCCACGGCGGTTCCGATGGAAATTCGGACAGCTGTCAGTACAGCTGGCAAAGAGGCCGGAATGTAGACAAACCGAAATAGCGCTCGTCTGCCTGCTCCAATGGAACGGACCGACAGAATCAACTCAGGATGAAGTCCGGACGCTTCATCGCGAACGACGACCAGGATCTGGAAAAACACGATGACTGCGATCAGGAATATCTTTGAAATATCGGTAATTCCCAATAGAATGTAGATAACCGGTAAAAAAACGATCTTGGGTATGGGGTAGATAATGGCGATCAGGGGATCAAAAATCCGGTTCACTGAGGGCATCTGCCCCAGTGCCAGCCCTGCAGGAACCGCTGTGATGACGGCCAGGGTAATAGACGCCAGCACACGGCCGGTGCTTGCCAGAAAATGGATGCCGAGGTCTCCTGCCATCGAAAATATAAAAATGGGGATTACATCAATCGGGGACGGCATGACAGGGCTGTTAAGCAACCAGGACAGGCCCAACCAGAACAGCAGGATCATCAGGACGCCTGACAGAATAGTGGCAAGGTTCAGGGATCGTTTCATGCGGATCGCTCCAGCCTGTTTTCGATCTTCTGGCACATCGCCTGGAAAGAGTCGTGGTTTAGATCGGTAGCTGAGGGGTTGTCGATCACGACCGGTTCACTGTTTATTGATCGGGCCAGAATCAAAATTTTCTGACCCATGAAGACAGCCTCATCAATGTTGTGAGTAACGGTTACACAAGTCATGTTGCGTTCCCGGTTGAGTTCGATCACCAGATCCTGCAAATCCTTGCGCGTGGGTGCGTCAAGGGCTGAAAAGGGCTCATCCATCAATAACAGGTCGGGCGACAATGCCAGAGTGCGGGCCAGAGCCGCTCGTTGTCGCTGCCCCCGGGACATTTGGGAAGGGTATTTATCTCTTAAGTCGCTGATCCCCAATCGGTTGAGCCAGTGATCCACAATCTGCAGTTCCGTCTTGCGGTTCATCTTCGAACCAGAGGGGGCATGCAGTCCATCCGGTCCGTAAAATCGGCGGACATTAAAGCCGAGGCTGACATTTTTCTGTGTGGTTGACCAGGGCAGCAGCCCATGATCCTGCAGAACCAGCCCCGTTTTTGGCCGGGGCCGGATGGAGACCTCACCGTCAATCCGCACGGAACCGGAATTCGGTTTGATCAGGCGGGACATGAAATAGAGTAAGGTGGTTTTTCCACAACCGGACGGGCCGATGATGGACCAGCACTCCCCCTCGCTGATGGAGATCGAAAAACCATCAAACAGGTTCGGCTGCCCCGGATACGAGAATGTCAGGTTGCTGATGTCAATCATGAACAGGTCGTTGTGTCAGAATCAGTTGAAAAGAGGCTAATTCATCTCAGGTAGAAAAGAGGTGGTCACGGACCGTCTGTATGGCAACGGCTGCGTGAGCAGCTTGCCTGAAACCATCCAGCGCATGACATCGTCCCACTGCTCTTTGCTGGGGACAGCGCTTCTTGAAAATTCGGGGATACGGTAGCTGTTCCGGACATTTTTCGGGACCCGAATATGTTTCAGCATCAAGGGCCGGTATGCTTCAGGGTTCGCATTCAACCGGGCTACGGCACGATCCCAGGCTTTGAAAAAGCGTTTCATGGATTCAGATTTGCCACTGATGGCATCGATACTGAACGTAAAAAGACTGGCACTGTATTGCGGATACGCCGCGTCATCGATGATCAGGGTAGCACCGGCACCAAGTGCTGCTGAAGCCAGGGGATCCGGTAACATGGCCGCATCGATCTGCCCCTGCATCAGTAACTGAAATCGTTCGGGGATGGCGGGAATGGATTTCTTCACCACGGTCCCGGGATGAACCCCCTTCCATTTCAGAAGCCGGTCTGTCACATATTCGATGATGGTGTGGCGTGAAATACCGATTGAGGCACCTTTCATGCCGGCGACGGTTTTGATGCGACTTCCCGGAGAGGCGATCAGGCGGAACATGGGATAATTGCTCCGGGCAGATCGGATGGTATACACCACCTGCACCTGCGTCTTTTTCCGGTTGAAATTAGCCGCCGATGTCATTTCGTTCAGCATACCATCCACCTCTCCTGCCTGCATGAGTTGGTCCCTGTTCAGGGCACTCATCACCCGTATCAGTTTGAGGTCTACCCCCGCCTTTTTGAAGTCACCCTCTGCCTGTGCGATATAGTAAGGTAAAGAGTCAATGATGGGCAGCATGGCGATCTTCAAGGTGTCTGATGTCCCTGATGCACCAATTGATATCAGGGGAAAAGCCAGGGATACGAATAAGATCAGGATAAATCGTGACCAGGTTTTCTGCAGCAGTGGGTTTAATATCATATTTCTATCTCTCGGGTTTGTTCATAACAGGTGCCCCTTGTTTGATTGTACACTGACTGTGTAAAATCGATGATGTTGCATGTAATAAAAGGTCAATTCCCGTCAGGATGTCGGAGGGTTTCATGCTATCAGTCTGTCACTATTCTAACCAACTGGTGGAAATTATCAATGAAGGGATACAGAAAGAGCATAAGTGAACATTTGTTCTTGTCATAACAATCGGGATTTTTTACTATAAGTGCTTCGGGGAAAAACAGCAGGTGAGCAGGAAATCTGAAACGTGCAGTAAAGCGGGATCAAATAATGAGTGAGATGGATTACATTGTGGTGAAGGGGGCTAAAGAGCACAACCTGAGAAATATTGACGTTCGCCTGCCCAAAAAAAAACTGATTGTGTTCACCGGTGTTTCGGGATCCGGGAAATCCAGTCTCGCGTTTGACACCATTTTTGCGGAGGGACAAAGGCGTTACATAGAGTCTCTCTCTTCCTATGCCCGCCAGTTTATCGGACAGTTGGAGAAACCGAAATACGAAACCATTCGGGGGCTTTCGCCCACCATCTCCATTGAGCAGAAATCGGCTTCGAAAAATCCTCGATCCACCGTGGGGACGATCACGGAGGTTTACGATTATCTCAGGGTGCTTTTTGCCAGAATTGGCATACAGTACTGCTACAAGTGCGGCAAGGAAGTGGGCAGGGGAGATGCGGCCAGCATGGTGAAACAAATTCTCGACCTGCCCCTTGACACTCGGATGATGGTATTGTCCCCGGTTGTGGAAAACCGAAAGGGGGAGTTCAGAGATCTACTCGAAAGACTGAAAAAAGACGGGTATACCCGGATTCGAATCGATGGCGTTGTCCAGAATCTGGTGGATGTCCAGCAGCTGTCGAAAAATAAAAAACACCAGATTGAAGTGGTGGTGGACCGTTTGATGATCAAAGCGGATGAGTCTTTCAAGCAGCGTCTGACCGATTCGGTCGAGACCGCTTTGAAACTCGGCAGTGGCAAACTGATTATTCATGTCCCGGGAGACCGGGATATACCCATGAGTGAGTATAGTACCTGCTGTGGCATTGCCTATCCCGACCTGGATCCACCTCTGTTTTCCTTTAACTCTCCCAGGGGAATGTGTCCGGAATGTAACGGGCTGGGAACAGTTCTCTCCATGGACAGGGATAAAATAATTCCTGATGAATCGCTGTCCATCAAGGAAGGCGCGGTTGTTCCCTGGAAAAACTATTTTAACGGGAAACCGGGAAAGAAAAACGGGTCCTGGGGGCTGCAGCATATCAAGGCCGTTCAGAAGCAGTGGGGGATTGATTTCGATATACCGTGGAAATCGCTGCCCAAGGCGCATCGTGATTTACTGTTGTACGGCGCAGATGGAGAAGAGGTGGTAGTCAATTTTAATACGGCAAAGATGCAGGGTGCTTTTACCATGGCCTTTGAAGGGATCATGAATACCTTGATGCGCCGCTACCTCCAGACACAATCTGAATCGCAGAAGACCTGGTACGGGAAGTTCATGTCGACAAAGACCTGCGCTACCTGCCAGGGGGATCGACTGAAACCGGAGGTGTTGCATGTTAAAATTGAAAACCGGTCCATTGTGGAATTGACCGGTATGACCATCAGTGAGGTGTATGATCTATTGACCGATCTTTCCCTGACCGGAAACCGAAAACTGGTGGCAGAAGAGCTGTTGAAGGAGATAACCGCACGCCTGGGTTTTCTACTGAATGTGGGGCTGGACTATCTTTCGCTGGATCGCAAGGGACCGACGCTTTCCGGCGGTGAGTCCCAGCGGATTCGGCTGGCTTCTCAGATCGGCTCGGAACTGACCGGGGTTCTGTATGTGCTGGATGAACCCTCCATCGGTCTTCATCAGCGGGACAATCAAAAACTGCTGCAGAGCCTTTGTCATTTAAGGGACATTGGCAACACCCTGATCGTCGTCGAACATGATCAGGAAACCATTGAATCGGCAGACTGGGTGGTGGATATCGGGCCTGGTGCCGGCAAACTTGGCGGGGAAATTGTGTCTGCCGGTACACCTGAATCGATCAGAAATGATCCTCACTCCCTGACCGGCCGTTACCTGTCTGGAAAAGAAGAAATACCGGTACCTGCGAAAAGGCGGAACCGTGGGAAAACGGATGCTGACTGGGTGGTGATTAAAAAGGCGTCCGAGAACAACCTGAGAAATATCACCGTCAAATTCCCCCTCGGTTTGTTTACGGTATTGACAGGCGTTTCCGGAGCCGGGAAATCCACACTTCTGAACCAGATTCTCTATCCGGCATTGGCGGGAAAGCTGCACAACACGATTTCTGCCGTTGGAAAGCACCAGGAAATCATGGGACTGGAAAACCTGGACAAGATCATAAACATTGATCAAAAAGCCATCGGGCGGACCCCACGCAGTAACCCCGCTACCTATACCAAGGTGTTCGACCTGATTCGCGACTTGTTCGCTGAACTACCTGAATCCAAGGCCAGAGGGTACCGGAAAGGTCGATTCTCTTTTAATGTGAAGGGCGGACGTTGTGAGCACTGTAAAGGAGACGGATACATCAAGGTGGAGATGCATTTTCTGGCGGATGTCTTTGTTCCCTGTGAGGTGTGTGGCGGAAAACGGTTTAATACATCTACGCTGGAGGTTAAATTTAAGGGGTTTTCCATAGATAATGTTCTCAACCTGTCAGTCCGGGAGGCCTGTGACGTATTTGCCAACCAGCCCCGGATCATGAGTATCCTGAACACCCTTAATCAGGTCGGCCTGACCTATATAAAGCTGGGACAGCCGGCAACCACCCTTTCCGGTGGAGAGGCTCAGCGTATTAAACTGGCTCGGGAGTTGGCCAAGCGCAATACTGGAAAAACCCTGTATATCCTCGATGAACCCACTACCGGACTTCATTTCAGCGATATCAGGATGCTGCTCAATGTGCTGCAACAACTGGTATCCGGCGGAAATACCATCATTGTCATCGAGCATAACCTGGATGTGATTAAAAGCGCCGATTGGGTTATTGATCTGGGACCGGAAGGGGGCAAGAATGGTGGTCTGATAGTTGCGCAGGGCGCACCGGAAAAAGTAGCCCGAAGTCAGAAAAGTTACACCGGAAAATTCCTGAAAAAAGTGCTTAGAAAAAGGGTAGGATAAGTAGTCATGTCCAGGGTGATTTCGTTGCAGTTGATCAGACGAGCTGTTAGATGATCTTTGCGAAACGAAGCGGGCGAGATCCCAACTGTTTGAGGGCGTTAGCCCGAGTTTTGGGATCTCAGCGTAGTGAGCATTAGATCATTTTTCAGGGAGTCTCCCAACTGAAACGGAATTACCCTGGACACATTGTTCAACTGTTTCATTCCTGCATTTCATGACAAAACAGGCTTCGCAATTCGCCTTATTTTCCTTGGTCCAGCCAGCCAGATCAGGGTGGAGGCCAGGATCAGGCTGAAGATGGACATGCTGAAAGAGATGGTATAGCTGTCCGTCATGTCGTGTATTAATCCTGCCATAAAGGCGCCACAGGACCCCCCCATGCCACCGCCGATACCGATCATAGCGAAAATCATGCCGAAAGCCTTTCCTGAGAAAATATCTGCGCTGACCGAAGGTAACAACGGTGCAGCTGAACCGTAGCCAATCCCGAACATCAGTGCAAACATCAGGGCCAGTACCAGACTCCCGGAAGCAGCAGCGATCAGACAGGCAATTCCAATGGCGGCTGCAATGCCGCCGACGGTGTTGATTATCTCCCTGCCATACAGATCTGACAGATAACCGAACAGGATCTTTCCGCCGGATCCGGCAATTCCCAGAATCCCGAAAAGTATGGTAGCTGTGTGTCTGGACAGCCCGCTGTCGACCATGGCGGAGACGGAGTGCAGCAGAGTGCTCTGGAATGCGAAGGCGGTGAAGAAAAAGGCAGAGGCCGCAAACCAGAACTGTCTGGTTTTAAGTGCCTTGACCATAGTCCAGTCCTGCTCTGTCCACTCCTGGTCCAGGATTTCCACAATCCGTTTGGGCGCTGTTGCCTGAGCATCGCCCCCGGTTGTATCCCCGTCAGGCTTCAGGCCGATTTCTGCCGGACTTT
The DNA here is from genome assembly GCA_029940215.1 of bacterium. GTDB lineage: Bacteria > SAR324 > SAR324 > XYD2-FULL-50-16 > XYD2-FULL-50-16 > JAHJRI01. The sequence goes on from JAOZRE010000025.1 coordinate 7,636, forward strand.
TTCGGGCAAACACCAGGTTCAGGGGAGCGACCAGGCACAGAACAGCGCCTGCTGCGAACAGATAAGCCGTTCGCCACCCATAAAGCGTGATGATTTTTTCCAGCAGCGGAACCAGGACCAGCATGCCGATACCGATGCCCGCCATGGCGATACCAACGGCCAGACCTCTTTTTCTCTCAAACCAGTTGGGCAGAAAGGCTGAATGCGAGGTGAAACCGATCAGGCTGACACCGGTGCTGGCAAAGACGCCGTACACCAGGTAAAAGTGCCAGATTTCCTGTGCCCTGCTTGTTAAAACCAGAGAGGCGGCCAGTAAAACAGATCCGAAAGGGATCACCAGCCGGGGCCCGAATCGGTCCTGCAGATGTCCAGTCAGAAGACCCATGACAGCGTGACAGAGAAGGAAAACGGAGAATATGCCTGAGGTTGCAGCACGACTCCACCCGAAATCCTCGATGATGGCCAGAAAAAAAACAGAGAAGGAGTACCAGATACCAAACGCCATGGCCAAGGTCAGGAAGCTGATGGCAATGATGATCCAGCCATAGAAAAAGCGGGGCGTATTTACTGCAGCCGATTGATTCATCTTGGGGGAACCAGATAGTTTGAGTAGCAGCCGCAGATCGGGAAAACTAAGCGGAGATAATTAAATTGTTGTCCTTCAACGATCAATCAATATTGACATTCAGGCAATCGGATTTATCTCAATCTGATTTACAGGGTCACCCATTGCGTCCTTTCATGGGATTTTCATTGCCAGGCTCTGTTTTTTCGCATGCAGGGTTTCCATGAAGGCGTCGATTCGGGTTTGGAACTGTGCGGTGGAAAAGTTACGGTCATCCATGTGATCGGCGTCGATGATAACCGAAGGAATGCCCAAGGTCTCCTCTAACTCCTTTTTAATGTTCATTTGACCGAGTGTGATGGGCACACAGGACTTGTTCCGGTGCAGCACCACTCCGTCGATATGGTAGTCCCGGCAGGCCTTCAATACCATCTCACGCCGCTTTTTAATGGAGACACAGGAGACCAGTGGATAAGACATCAGTGACTTCAAAGCTAATGCCCTGATGGGATTGCTTGTGTCCAGCCTGAGGGACCAGGCGGCAGAATATGTTTCCGCAACCACCACGCCATCCATCTTCTCGAAATAGTTGAAAACCCCCATGTTATACCAGAGAGGAATATTGTCCCAGAAAAGCCGGATTTTCTCGTTTTCGATGACCCCGATTCCGTTTGCAGCCCGTTCCTTGATCTCAGCCAGCACCTTTTCCAGGAAGTCGACCGCAATCCGGGTTCCCTGCCGGGTTACCATCACAAACATGATCCCCATTTCAGCCGCTGAAAATGGTGCCGGGATAAACCGGCGATAGGTCATGATTTCGTCCCAGAGGGCACAGGCCCGGTCTGATAGCTGAACCACTTCGGATAGGCGATTCATATCCAGTTTTCGTCCTGTGACTTCGGTGAGGAAAGCGACCAGCCGGTTAATCTGTTCGACAGCATACTTGATATGGTGCTCCTGGATATCTTCCACTGCCACCTGGGGTAGGTCGGATGTTAACACCTTCGCCTCAGGGAATCGCCTCTCCAATGCGTGAAAAATTTTCATGACCGGAATACAGCCTCCGCCGGGGGAAAGAATGATATCGGGTGCGGGCAGGCTGCCGAGTGGGAATGAGGGGTCGTTTATCGGGCCGTTAACATAGCCGATAATATTTCTCAGATAGCCGCACAGGTCACGGGAGTATCCCATGCCCTCTGAAACGTCGAAGTTATCGGGAGTCAAGCCAAAAGCCGCGCAAACAGGTGACCAGTTTTCCGGAAATACCGGCTGCAGGTCCATGGCGTAAAATATCTCGATGGCACCATTCATGGGAGGCATCCAACCCACAGGCCGGCCATCGGCCTTTGCTGCACCACACTCCTTGTAGTAGTCTGCGACCACTCGGGAGAGCTCTTTTGCCGTCTGAAGCCGCTTGTTGGATTTCCTGGTCTTTTCCATATTATCCCTCAATAATCTCAAACAGCCCTTCCAGGCGAGTTCCCATCTGCGCATCTGCCTGCCAGCTTTCGTCAAGTTCGATCATCACACTCGGAATACCGTCAGCTTTCAACTGGTCTGATAAAAAAGGATAGTCGGACAGATGGGGGGTGCAGAATTTCTGGAATATGAACACTACTCCCCTGGCGCCGGATTTCTCGATCAGCTGTTGGATTAAGGGGAGTCGATCTTCAGCTCTGGATCTGGACGGGCACGGGAACCGGTTAAAATGGAGATCTGCCAGCCTTTCTATCGGATCACTTGATGATCTAGATGTGGTGGAAGCTGACCGCATCCCGCTGCAGAGATCGTCTGCCACGATCCGACCGCCCCGGCTTTCCAGGAAGTCGAGAATATTCGGAGATTCAATCAGGCTCCCGGATATCAATACCGGGACGCCGGTCGGGTCAGGAACGGGCAGGCTGATCAGCTCGGCCTGAAGTTCTTCCAGCATGTCCAGATAGGTTTCCGGAACAGAGACAAAACCCGCCTGGATCACTTGCCAGAGCTCACTGGAACTCAATGGAAGTTTGCCTTCGAATTGTTTCTGGTAAAATTCGAGGATATGTGTGCGTATACGTGCGTATATATCAAGGGAAGCCTCGAGGCTGGAATCTGAAAAGTTTCCGCCCAGGTCGGACAGTTTGTCAATCAGGTTGCGGTATTCAATCTGCAGGTAGCGACGGGACTCTTCGGTATCTTCATAGGGAAGGGGCAGGATGTGGAACAGGTCACCATCAATATTGTCAGCCCAGATGTTGGCCATGCCACAGGCGATATCGCAGGTGTATCCCTGGACGAGACCTGATAGGAATCGGTAATTTCCGGCAAGGGCTTTTTCCAGGCCCCGCTTCATGTAGGGACAGATAAAATCAGGAGCAAGGTTGTAAGCCATTTCCACGTCTCCGGGACCACCGCTGATCCGAACCGGTATCAAGCCGGACGCGTGGATCAGCTCCACCGGCGTGTAGTGGCAGAAATAACCCATAGCCTTTCGGCCCTCTTCAACCAGACTGGTGAGGGTCTCGGCATGAGTGTTCAACGCTTGAACAAACGGAGATGTAACCGATACTGCCATGACCGCTCCTTTGAAACTAATGTTGTCATGTAACGCGTCAAATGACGCAAACACCTGTTGTATCCGCCTGGTTGGGGTATGGCTCGTACTCAATGCTGTCGCTTAACTTCGCTCGAACCACACCCCAACCAGGCTTCCGACCATCGAGAGTTGACACGATACTAAGTTGTCAGGAGGCTATGTCAGCGATGCCCTTATTGACAAAGCATCCTGAGTTTCAGGACTGGTGGTGCTTCATGCTTGTGCTTTTGAGCCAGGTGCCTTTTCCAGACAAACGATGTAATCGGATCCAGGGACTGCTGATGCATGCTATCGTAATGCTCCAGGCAGAAACGGATTCCCTTTTCCATTTCGTTATAGGTGTGTCCGAGGTCCTTTTCATCGGTTTGATCTGTTTCAAGACCAGCCGAGGGTGTTCGGTCGATATGCCCCTCTTCGATTACACCCTTATCCCTGAAATAGTCCAGTAGCTGATAGATCTCTGATTTGAAGAGTTCGCCAACGGGAAAGAAATCAGCCAGGGCGTCACCGCCTTTGGTGTCGTATCCAATAAAGTCTTCAGAAAGGTTGCCGGTGCCAATGACCCGCACCCTCTTGTTCGGAAAGCAGTTGGACAGGTTATGGGCAACGCCGTAGAGGACACACATCCTGGCGCGGCTGCGGGCGTTTCCCTTATTGGTGTCCGTCAGTTCAGAGGTGTCATCTATGTGAATCTGTTGATTGATGGCGTCTGCGATGCCACCCACCGGTCTGACAAGATGGTTAACAGCGAGTTTCTCAGCCAGTTTTGCGGAACGGGCATTGAAGGTCGCGATATCGACTTCGTTATAGGGCATGCTGATTCCATAAACGGAGTCCTTTCCCAGGGCCTTTGCACTTAAAACAGTTGTCAGCGAAGAGTCTGCCCCCCCACTCATGCCGACGACGGCAATATCAGTCAATGAACAAATTTCACTGGTGATGTGTTTTACCAGCTTTTCACAATCGGGTATCATGTCCACTCCTAATTCGATTTGCTGTGTTGCGGTTCAACCTGGTGAGCCGCATATCTATCAACTAAATCAGAGATTTTTTGTTTAATCAACCCCTGATCCGCTAAGGTGGCACCAAATAAGTGTGGCATGATCAGTCTGTCATTGAACTCATTCTCGACGGCCTTCCATGGCCGTCTTCTGAGGACGGTCACTAACTCAGCCATCCTGGCTTCGTTTAACCGTTCCCAACCCGTTCAATAACAAACCGATCACACCATTACGGCCACCCATATCTTTTTGATGCTCCCTCCGCTATTGTGCAGTCACATAGTAAAAGTTGATTAACATCAACTACTGGGGAAGGCAAAATTTCTTTTGAACGGGTGTTCGGATATAATACACAGTTCGTCCTAATATGCAGACGGGTCGATTGTACCCGACTTTTTCCGTACAAGCGCTAAAACAGGATAACATGAGAAGTGATATTACTCGAATCAGATGGCACGGCAGAGGCGGACAGGGAGCGATTACAGCGGCAAAGATCGTCGCAAACGCTGCTTTTGTGACCGGTTATGAAGGGATCGTGATGGTCCCCTCCTTTGGAACCGAAAGGCGCGGGGCCCCGGTTTCAACTTCTTTGAAGATCTCGAAGACGAAGATCAACGATCTGTCGCCGACCGAAAATCCTGATATTGTGGTTGTGCTGGATCATATGCTTCTGGACGAAGTCGATGTGACAGCGGGGTTGAAAGAGGGAGGACTGCTGGTGTTGAATTCACCCCGGCAGCTGCAGGATTACCAGTTTAAGAATCTCAAACTGGCAATTGCGGATGTGACTACCCTGTCCAGCGAGGTTGGGTTGAAAAAGGGAATTGTCAATTCAGGGATCATCGGGGTTCTGGCCAGGGCCGTTGATCTTGTGGAAATGTCGGTACTGGCAAAGGAGATCGAGGCTGAATTCGTAGGGAAAAAGCCTGCAGAAAATGCTCAATCAGCCCTTCTGGCATATGAAAGAACAGTGATGGGAGAGATGTAAATGGACGAGTTTAAATGCGAGATCAAGACATCCAACAGTAAGTCCGGACCTGGTGATGCAGGGAGAACCGGTTCCTGGAGAGTTGAACGACCAGTGATCGATTTGTCGAAATGTACGCCGGCCAAGCGCCAGAAAGATTCCTGCTATCTCTGCTGGTTGTACTGTCCGGATGGCGTTATATCAAAGGAACTGGAGCCCAAAATCGATCTGGAATACTGCAAGGGATGTGGCATTTGTGCCCAGGAGTGCCCGACCGGTGCCATTAAAATGGTCGAGGAGACCAGCCTGATAGAAGAGGAGAGAAAGAACGATGAAAAAAATTGAATCCGGAAACGTTGCAGCAGCGCTGGGTGTCAAACTGGCAAAGGTACAGGTGGTAGCAGCCTATCCGATTACGCCTCAGACCCCGCTGACTGAGAAACTATCAGAGCTGATCGAAGGCGATGAGTTGAAAGCTGAATATATAACCGTTGAAAGCGAACACAGTGCTCTGGCCGTGTGTATTGGAGCTGCCAGTGCAGGAGCCAGAGCTTTTACGGCAACATCCGCAAATGGATTGTTGTATATGAGTGAGCAGGTTCACTGGGCAGCAGGAGCGCGCCTGCCGCTGGTGATGTGCGTGGTGAATCGAGGTGTGGGAGCCCCCTGGACGGTATGGAATGATCACCAGGACTCAATCTCACAACGGGACGCTGGCTGGATACAGATCTATGTGAATGACCACCAGGAGATTATTGATACAGTGATCAAGGCTTTCCGCCTGGCGGAAGCAGTCAGTATCCCGGTGATGGTCTGCTATGACGGGTATTATCTATCACATACCTATATGCCCTTTGACGTACCGGACGAGCAGAAGGTTGATACCTTCCTGCCGGAATACCAGTACAAACACACACTGGATCCGCAAAATCCTGAAAACCTGAATACAGTGACTATGCCCTTTGCCCGTCCGGATCGTGACGGCGTCACGCAGCCGGGGTACATGGATATTCGCCACAATCTCCATGAGGAACTGGGAACTGCCATTCCGGTCTTCGAGCAGATTGATGCAGCCTATAAAGAGGCTTTTGGCCGTGGCGGTAAGCCGATCATGTCTGATTACCGGTGTGAAGGGGCTGACTATATCGTGGTCTCGATGGGATCACTTGCCAACCGGATAAAGGATGTTGTGGATGAGCTGAATGATGAAGGCGTAAAGGTTGGTGTACTCAGTCTGCATCTATACCGCCCCTTTCCACGAGAGCAGATCATAGCGGCACTTGAAAATGCAAAAGGCGTTATTGTGATCGAAAAGGCATTGAGTTACGGAAACGAGGGTGCCCTGTTCGGTGATATCAAAGCGGCTCTTTACCCCTGTGAAAAAAGGCCGTTCGTTCACAATTACATTATCGGCCTGGGTGGTCGGGAGATAAAGCAGGCAGACCTTTATGACTCCATTAAGGCGTCCTGTACTGCTTCTGAAAACTTTGAAGACGTGTCCCGCTGGATTGGTCTCAACAGATAGGAAAACAACATGAACAAGCAAGTGACAAATCCCGTTAACCTGACAGCCGAGGAATTCATATACCCGGGAAACCGGGCCTGTTCAGGCTGTGGGTTGAGTACGTTGTACCGAATCGGGCTGAAGGCATTGGGAAGGGACAGTATCTTTGTGGTTCCACCGAGTTGTTTGACGGTTATGCAGGGACTGTATCCCATTGCAGCCACCCAGATCCCCTCGCTGAATGTAACCTTTGCATCTACTGCCGCAGCCGCAACCGGCGTTCGTGCGGCGCTCAAGGCCCGTGGCAAAGAGAATATCAAAGTAGTAGCCTGGGCTGGAGACGGAGGAACCAGCGATATAGGTATCCAGTCCCTTTCCGCTGCTATCGAGCGGGGCGAGGATTTTCTCTATATCTGCTATGACAATGAAGCATATATGAATACCGGTGTGCAACGCTCCGGGACCACACCAAGAGGTGCCTATACCACCAATACACCGATCAAGGGAAAGATACAGAAAAATAAGGATCTGCCAACCATTATGGCAGCACACAACCCGACCTATGTGGCAACCTGCTCGGCGGCTTATCCCCTGGATTTCCATAACAAAATTCTGAAGGCGATCAGCCTGAAGGGGATGAAGTATATCCACATCCATACTCCCTGTCCTTCCGGTTGGGGAATGGAGGAGCGGCTGTCAATCACTGTGGGGAAAATGGCGGTTAACGCCGGGCTGTTTGATCTATACGAGGTTGAGAATGGCAAGAAAACCCTGAGTGGTCCTTCAGCCAAACTTCTGAAGCGCGAAACGCTGCCTCGCATTGATGAGTACCTCAAGGCACAATCCCGATTCAGGATGTTAACCGAAGAGCATGTGACTGAGCTTCAGGCGGAGATTGATGCGAAGTGGGAAAAGTATCGGCAGGAAATGGGGTAAGGGAACGGAACCGCCCGCAGGATGAGCGTCCCGTCATCCTGATCCAAGTGTTTCGTTTCGAAACACGTTGCTCGCGGGATCCAGTCATTAATATGTATACCCCGCTGTTTGCGGCGGGGAACGTTATTTTCCGAAACGTCTTTCGCGCTGCTGGTAGATGCGGATGGTTCGCCAGAAATCGATGATCCTGAAGGCGGGCCAGTAAATCTCGGTGAAGTAAAGCTCTGAATAGGCACTCTGCCAGAGCAGAAATCCACTCAACCGCTCTTCTCCGGATGTCCGGATGATCAGGTCCGGGTCCGGCATTCCTTCGGTATAAAGGTTCTGGGCGATGGTCTCTTCGCTGATATCGTCGATGGCCAGCTCCTTCTTTTCGATCTTGCAGGCAATTTTCTTGACTGCATCAACAATCTCGGCCCGTCCCCCGTAACTCACCGCAATATTCAGGTGAAAACCGTTGTATTCCCTGGTCATATCCTCGACCTTCTGAATTTCGTCGTTAATCTCCTCGGACAAATATTCCAACCGGCCGATGACCTTGATTCTGACCTTGTTCTTGTGAATCAGCGGTTCGTTTTGAAAGTCATGAAGTTTCTTCTTCAGCAGGTCCATGATTGCTGAAATTTCTTTATCGCTACGGTCGAAGTTCTCAGTGGAAAATGCGTAGAGGGTGACGATCTTGATGTTCAGGCGCCAGCACCAGCGCAGCAATTCCTCCACCTTTTTTGCCCCGAAAAGGTGCCCGTCCGTGGCCTCCATTCCTTTGCCTTTTGCAAATCTACGGTTTCCATCAAGAATAACGCCGATATGATGTGGTCGAGGTCCGTTTTTGATCTGTCGCCAGAGTATTTTTTCGTACAGTTTGTAGACCACTGAATGCATGTTTGACTCTAATAGGTGTGTGCTGCTTTCCATTTAATAACCCTGCCATGGTAAAATTGCTGCAGGTTATAGTCAACCACAGAATCCGAAAACGCGTATGCAGGGTCAAAACTTGGTATGGGAAAAACCGGGTTTGGCTTGATGATGGGAAAGTGAAGATTTCCTGGTCGCTAGAAACGATCTTGACAGTGTAGAGTTCTCCTCGTCATGCCGGACCTGATCCGGCACCCAGGCAAGCATTTCCTTGAAATCATTCTGGTTCTTTCCTGCGAGTCTCGGAAATTCAGTGTGTCAAGCACGGAATGACGGTATTCGAGTTCGTCTTTATGCGAACAGTTATTCATGTGTAATCTGGATTTTTATTTCCTGGAGCTGATTTTCCAGGACCTCTTCCTGGATCTCTTCAATCTCATCCTGCAGATCATCCGTTTCACCTTCGATATCATCGAGGATGGTTTCAGGGTCAAAGACATCCTCCTCATCAATTTCGGGCTCGTCCAGGTCAAAGCCGTCGGTTGCCTCTGCTTCGACGCTGTCAAGGTTGATGGCATCGTCACCTCCGGCCTGTCCGGCTCCTGCCTCTTCAGTATCGAAAACGGAGTCCCCGCCCTGCGGTGTTTCCCCGGTTGGTTCGGATCCTGCTTCTGATGTGAGGCCTGGCAAAGCCGTACTACCTGCACCCGGCGAGCTGATACCAGTGGACTTGGGCGTACCTGTCTGAGAGCCTCCTTCTTGTTTTGCGGCCTGTGGGGTGGCTTTGGCAGGTTCGCTTTTTCCGGAGGGGGTTTTCTTTTTCGGTTCTGCCTTGGGTGCGGGGCTGGGAACGGTTTCACCAAATTTCACATTGTTGAACGCGGCTGGTGAATCGGTGGTGAGGATGTTTGCCTGAACAGACGCTGGAATCTTCACTGGCGCGGTTGGTGACAGATTCTGGCTAACCCGGGAAACCTGGTTGGCCGATACGTCCACTTCAATATCGGGGGCACTGATATTGGCCATACTGACAACACCCTCAACTGTCAGGACGTTGGTAACGTCAACGCCTGTGGCCATGATAAACTCGGTACCCTTGACGCCGACAACTGCGTTGGCCGTTCGGACCCTGAAGCGCTTTTTGCGTCGTTTCAATGATTGGCGCCCTTTCTTTATCTTAAACCGGGCCTTGCCGATGGACATGGAAATCTGGCTGCTTTCCCGGGTGACATCGTCGATTTTGAAGAATGATTGGGAAAAAAGCTCCAGTTTATCCCCTTTTGCATCCAACTCGATGGTAACGCTGGAATATTTCCCTGTCTGAATTTCGTCCAGGTTATTAATCGGTATTTTTTCGCCCACCCTGCGATAAATCTTGTCGACAAGAGCACGGCGTACCTTCACGATACCTTTGTCAAGCGTCAGGGTTCCGACCGACACGTTTTGAGCCAGAGAGGTTCCATGGCTGAACAGGATGAAAACAGCTGTCAGGATAGGAATCAGGCTTTTTTTCATGACGATTGTCCGCGTCGAGAAGGTTAAGAGGCCGGCCCGTTGGAGAGCGCCATTTATTGCTGAGGCCTTTCGAAATCTTATATCCATGGTAGCAGTATGGGAAACAGGCTTCAATTCAAAAAATCTGGATGATCGACAGCGTTCCGGTATTTGTGGTATAGGACGAATTTTCCAGGTTTGATTTCTGGTTTTTACTTTTAGCTTCTACCGTGATGGAGGTCTTTGGAAACAGTTTGTACTTTATCCTGGCTGAAATCGACCCCGAGGTGTATTCAGGCGTGACCCCTTCTGAGGGGTTAAAGATGGACATCTGCTTGTGTTTGACCACGCATTTCAGTGAAGGGGTGAACTTCCCCAGCGGGACTGAAATGGTATATCCCACAGACCCCGTCAGGTAATCCTGGTATTTTCCAATGGCATCATTGGCCGCCAGGCTGAATTTCGCCTTGTGTTTCAGTGAGTCGCTTGCAAAGTTCGAAGACCCACCCAGGCTGATCTCTGAACCGTCTGTTTCGTTATCAACATCTGGGGCATCTACAGTCGCATTTTTGTTTTTATACGTCAGGGTAAACTGCCGGCTGTCTGTTTTGCTGTTTTTCTGCTTAATCTTGCTACTGAAAAAGGTCTCCTCTGAAATTTCGTTCTCCCCGATAAAATTGCTGTTGTTCAGGCGAACGAAATTCCAGCCAACGGCGGTGATAAAGGTACCAAGAAAGGTTTTTCGCTCCTCCCACTCGATGGCGACCTGCGTATAGGAGGTTTCCCGGTCCTCGTGTTCCTCTTTGGCATACCTCTCCCTGAGCAGGATCCCCTTAAAGCGCAGCACGGATGGGTCCCTGATCTTAATTTCGTACTGGGGTACCACCGTAATCGTCGCCTTGCCTGCTGTGACCTTTTCCTCAACATCGTCCGGCTCGTTGTTGAGGTTGTCAGATTGCGCGGCACTCAGGATGGTGATCAGCTGAAACGGTGGCTTTCGGGGTTTTGGTTTGTTCCCAAAGTTGATCACAAATTTCTTGCGCGCCTTACCCTCGTTGGTGAATGTGGTGATCTCAAAAGGGGTAGATCTACTTTTCAGCTGGTAGGGTATGACCAGCTCGACCTGGGTATCCCCTTTAATGGTCAGTCTCTTCCCGTTGACATCTGCGTGCAGGATTTTAGAAAATGCCGTGATACCGATTCTCAGTACCCCTGTCTTCTCCTTAACATAGGCGACAGGTTCATGGGAGGGGCTGAAAATCAGGATATTCGGATCATCCGCTTCAGGGTATGGAAACCCGGCTCTTGTTTTGAACTGCCACCGAATTGGTTTTTTCAGGCTTTTTCCGGTGCTATCTTGAATCATGGGGGTTGCAACGGCCGTATAGATCGTATCCGGTAGAAGCGCCTCTTTCGGCTTCAGGGTAATCTGGTCTTTGGAGGCGGTAACGGTGGCATTGATTTTTCCGCTTTTGTTGGTCAAGAAAAACGTATCGCTGTTGATGGTCTCCAGATTGACATTGCCACTCAGTTTCAGGCGGATCTCGGTATCTGTCAAAACGTCAAGTTCCTTGACCCGTGGAGAAACGGTCATGACCTTGAGATACAGCTTCTCAGGGCCGAACAGTTCGGCCCGGGAGACCTTTTTCTGGGTGGAAAAGCGCCAGGCCAGCGTTTTTTTCATCCTGCTGCCCGCAAGGGATCGAATACGGTTGGACAGGACAACCTGATAGGTTGTGTTCGGTTGAAGCTTTTTGATCGGTGTAATGGTGATTCGGGACCCCGTGATGGAGACTCGCCGATCAATCTTGCGGTTTTTCATCCTCCCGGAGGCGACGACCAACAAAACAGAGTCGCGATTGATGCTTTTATTGTCCAAGGCTTCGTTAAAGCTGGCTGTGATGGATGCTTCCGGTTTTGTTTCACTGGCCTGGTCACCGGGAAGGGTTGTCAGTACCTGCAGGGTTGCTTTGCCCCCGTCCGCCGGGGGAGCTTTCTCTGGCGTTATTTTGGGTTCGGTTCCTGTTGGTCGCAGACCCTCAGGCTTTGCCAGTTTTTCTGCCACCCGGTTCATGGTATCGATGGGTGTCCAGACACGCTGTCGCCCCGTGGGGGTCTCAACGAAATCGGGAAGCAGCTTGCCATCCGGCAGTTTGGTCACATCGGTTACCTCAAAATACTGCTCCTCCAGGTCATAAAATCCTCTGAAACCAGGCCCGTATAGTACGACCGACGTGCTGATGAAATCGCCGATTCGGACCACTTCCGGCTTGAAGGCCAGACGGACCAGCTGAGCGCGGTTACCCTGGAGTTTTGTGGTTGGTTGCTCTTTCCATCCCTTTCCCAGGCGGCTGTTAAAATGGACAATGGTTGAAAACGCGACGGGATGATCGGTTTCATTGACGATATTGAACAGCAGTTCCAGTTTCTGATCTGCTGTGTTCCAGATTTGTAAAATGGGGGAGAGCCTGATCGTTTTTTGAGTCTGGGCTAAAACAGGGTGAACAAAGGACAGAAAAGCGATGATCAGAATGAGTATTCGAGATGTCAAAAGCCCTCGTTGTTTTGTGAAATAAATCGGGCACACTGAGTCACCCTTCTATTGAAATCCCCAATCCATTGGGGGTATTTGCTGTTTTGTGTTCAAGTCCCTTTGAAAAGCAGATCGGATTTCAGCTAGTTTGGAATCTCGTATCCAGTAATGTTGAAGGTATTGCTGATCATACTGCTTGTAATGGTGGAGCCATCCGGAACAATAATCGGCAGCGACATATTCGGGATACAGACATTATTGGCTACCGGGCATAAAACAGCTGCAGCACCGTCTATCTGGAAGTCTGCCGATGTATCAACCCCATCATGATACAGGCTCAGAATATAAAGGGTTCTTCCTGTTGTTACGGTGTATCCAGGCGAATCATTAACGACTGCGTTAACGATGTCGACGCTCGCGTCTGAAACGATCTCTATTCCTGTGATATAAGTTCCTGTAGAACCAACTGTCTGGACAGACGTTGTCCCCGCAAAGACCAGCGGCAACCCCTGTTCAAAATGCCCGCCGGATCCTGGCAGTGAAAAATAATTGTCTGTTCCGTCGCTGATATAATCGACCGAAACGTCTGTATTACTGGCAGATGTAATATAAAGACTGTTGCCACCGGTTACCGCGTAGGGCGATCCGCTGCTGATCAAAACATTCACCGGAGTACCGGTAACCCCTTCTGGAAAACCAGGATGAAAATGTGTGTTAGCCCTTGTGTAGAGAGCGTCAAAATTCGCATTGACTTCAGAAGCCGATGCAGGCTGTCCATCACTGAAGTTAAATGGCTTGTTCAGGGTTGCGGCATACACGATGGCTGACAGGGTAATTGCCAGAATGGCCAGGCTGGTGATTAACCGCAGCGAGTAGTGCCTCTTGGCCAGTGCGAAGAACGGCGACAAAATCGGCAGGGCTAGGCGTTCCTGCTCCATCTGTGCGAGTTTTTTATCGAGTTGCTCGACCCTGTCAATGAGTTCGTGGTTGTCCATTTTTCCTCTTTTGGTGTTGTTCGGTATGTTGAGAAAAAGGCTAAGGGGCCCAATTGAATTCGCCCCAGTTTACCTCACCCCAGTTTCCGGAGTTGCAGCTGTCGTCTGTGTGGGCGAGAAACGTGTCTGCCGGAGCGGCTACAAGAAAACGGCGGTAATCTTCAAGGGCAATCGCATTAAAGGTCGCAAAATACATATCCCCGCTCGTGCCGCCGGATGTGTCATAGTGCCCTTCCCAGACTTTGTTACTAATAACATCTTCAACGGACCAGAAAGAGCTGTAGATCCCGTTGTGAAGATAGCTGGTGTCGTTCGGATAGAAAAAAAGCAACTCCTTTGACTCTATGGTCTGAATCTCCCAGGAGCCGGCTATGGCTTCGCTGACAATGTTATGGTCCATGTCCCGGAGCACTTCGTAAATATCGCCTGTTATGCCGCCACCAAACCCATCAAACCGGAGACAAGGACCATCCCCACCTTCCTTACAGGTGAATTCGGGTCCACCGCTGCTGTGGGTGTTGATGAAGTCTTCCAGGGTGGTAAATTGTGTGTTGCTGCAATCCTTGGACTCAGCTATTTGATCCAGTCGATACTCTGCGTCTGGTTGACCAGCGATTTCGAAAACGTAACCAAGCGCGCCCGGTGTAAAGTCCGAAGCGGCCATGAAGCCCTGTTCATCATCTCCTCCCTCGTCCATCTTATCATCAAAACCGGAAAACGACAGGTCGATCATACCGACCAGTTTGGTTGAAAAATCGGGATTGGTATAATAGATGGTCTGGTTTTCGTGGTCCACGTGGTCAAAAGTAGACGTTAGTGCGTGACCGCTGGTGGCTACCCAGGCGTTGCTTTCCAGTTCATACACCGGTTTGGGTGATGTACCAACTTCAAACACTCGACTGGTCTCGTTGAACAGGTATGAAGTGCTGTCCATGGTCTGCCAGTTTATGTATTCATATGTGAAGTATGCAGAGCCATTGTATTCATCAAACTCGAAGTTGTAGGAGCCGCTTTGCCAGGCGAGTTCAAAGGCAGGTCCGACGACGAATTCCAGGGTGGCCGTCAAATTCACAGACGATGTTGAGCCCGTCAGGGTAAACGGACCCAGTATGGCTCTGGAAATGACGAGCTGATTGGCACTGCTCAGGCTGCTGAGAGAAAACGGTTGAGCAAAGGTATATTCGAACAGCTGGATGGGCACATTGAGCGGCAGCGACAGTGTGACCGTTGAGGTGCTCAGGTCCAGCATCTGTTTGTCATAATATCCGGCGATGCTGTTGTAATCTTCTGAAAAAGGGATTCCGTCAGGGACTGCTATAATCATGGCTGCGCTGGTCGGCGTAATTGCTTCGGTAACGCTGAGGAATTTCTGTTGTGTTTGAATCGTTCGGGAAGATGACTGGCTGTCAAGGCGAACGGAAACACGAGCGTAAGTGCTGGAGCCTGTGTATGAGTCGGGGTCGCGGGGCTCATTGCATGCGCTTTGGCCAAGCAAGACCATCATCGCAACTATCCAGGTCATCCACCTGATGCGTCTGTAGCGGATGTTGATTTTAAAGGGATTTTTTCCCAACGAATGAATGCTCATTGTTTTATTGTCCAGATGACTGCACAGTCAACTCAAACCGGACTTGATGGTGCTCCGGTAGCGGTTGTTGAATTGGATTGTCAATCGGCGGCAAACTACTTACAATAGCTGTCAAGGTGGATTAACTTTCCTGATATGAATTCGTCAGCCAGTGAAAATGCAAATATCAGACAAATCCTGTAAACCAGGAACCATTTTTGAAGGTTGTTTTGATCTATCCAGCATTGTTTGTTGCTCATTATAGGAAATATCCCTGATTTAATCAATTCTCACCTAACATCAGCAGGGCATGGCCTCCAGGAAAGACCAGTCGCATCAGTTGGATTCGGAAGCGCTGATTTCAGTCAATAAGGCGACTTTTCAACTGATCCTCAGCACACCCGAGCACAGTCTGGTCGATATGCTGCATTTACTGATCGCAAAAGGGCATCTGATTATCTGGAATCCCGGAAAGGAAGCGTTTATTGTAGATGGTGATATCGAAAAAGCGACAATACTGAACGGGTCTACTGTGAAATTGACGCTGATGTCGAAAAAAACCATGGATCTTCAACAGTGGCTGGAAAGTTAAAGGTTGGCTCAAAAATTACTTGGCATAAGCTGTCCACAAAAGCCCTATAAAGACCGGACATTTTGCCAGCATAATGCCACAGCAACGTGTTTCCTTTTCACTAATGGGAAACACTTGAGTAATTTTTTGAGTCGATCCTTAGCAATGGAGATCAGGGCTTTCGGATCTCTTCATTTCCTGAATTTTACGATAGTATAGCAGAAAAAGATCGCATAAACAAGAAAATCAATTCGGGTCACTGCAACGTGACCTTGAGCCGGACGCCTTTGGGGGTCGATTGATGGTGTTCAATTCCCATTTCCTCTGATACTAATGAGAGACAAGGTCTCTGCTGCTTCCGGGTTGGAATATCACCGCAGGCTGGACTTGGACGTGTTCGCTCACCCTCCAATACGGCTGGTAACCGAATGCTGATTATCAATCTATGGGTCGGCTCAAAAATTAGTTGGCATTCTGTCAGCAAAATGTCCGGTCTTTATGGGACTTATGCTGACAGAATGCCAGGTTATTTTTGTACGATCCATACGCGCAGCTGAATACCA
>JAOZRE010000250.1 GCA_029940215.1 bacterium
GATGCAGGCGTTGTACTCACGCCTCATTATGATGTATGGAAGGAGCTGGTTCATTTTGTTGAATACGGGAAATTGTCGGTGCGTCAGGCGATTTATCATGGAACAAAATGTAATGCCGAAATACTGGGAATTGAAGATGAAACCGGCACTATTGAAGACGGAAAGTCGGCTGACTTTGTGGTTTTGAATAAAAATCCCTGTGATGATGTGACTATTTTGTCAAAACCAGCAATGGTTGTTCACCAGGGGAAACTGATTGAAAAACCTGTTTTGAAGCGAGTGCAGGAAATTGATGCAATTATGTCGAGTGGAGATGATAAATGAAAGAGAACATAAAACAGCCTGAAATCGATATTTCTCTTCATCAGGGAATCGAATGGGGAACTTTGAATTTAACAGAAAAGTTCGGTCAGGACAAAGCATCCACCATTAATCAGTCGATGCGGGAAAACTACCTGAAGCTGAAACCGAGTATCCCTCAGATGAAAACGAAGTTCGCGCAACAACTTTTGATGTATGCCATACGATCTTTCCTGCTGTACAAGGAAATTGCCAATGAAAAAGAACAGGATGACGCTTTTAACATTGTGATTGACTATGGAAAAGCTGTTCTGGACAAGGAGTTGATAGAAGGGTTTTCGCCGATTACCAGAGCCATGATGAAAAACCGGTTTCTATTCCCAAAAATCACCCGGTTGATCCGTGAAAAGATGAATCGTTCCAATGATCCCAACGGCTGGCAGTATGATTTTTTTAAACCGGAGAAAGGTCATCTGTTGGATTTTAACGTCACCCGTTGCGGGATGCTGAAGTTTCTGACAGACCAGGGTGTACCGGAACTGACAAATGTGATTTGCCGACTGGATTTTCACATGGCGGAAAACTTCCTGCCTAAATGTGCAAAGCTTGTCAGAACTCAAACCATAGCAGAAGGAGCTGAGTGTTGTGATTTTCGCTATTTGAAGAAATAGGTTTGATAATCATCTATTTTAGGAATTTAAAATGAAGAAAAAGACCACTGGAAAACGGGTCCCTGGAACTCAAGGCAAAATATTATCTGAAGAGGCTGTCGACGGTACAACTCACCCGAAAAAGCAGACCCAGGGCGATCTTGCCTATCATTCAATCAAAGATAAGATCCTGTTTTGTGATCTGGCGCCGGGAGAGGAGCTATCAGAAGCACAATTGGTTTCACGTTTCAGCATGGGAAAGGCATCTGTACGAAGTGCGCTGACCCGGCTGGTACAAGAAGGACTGGTCGGGGTGGTACCGCGCAGCGGATACATCATCACACCGCTTACCATCAGGGATATTCACGAAGTATTTGAATTCCGGACGATTCTGGAGGTGGCCGCAGTCAGAAAAGCTGCCGGCCATGTTGAGACGGATCGCATCCGACATCTCGATAAAGTATGTCGGGTCGGATATGACCCTGATGATCGCAAGAGCCAGAAAGCCTATCTGCAGGCCAATCAAAAGATTCATATGACCATGGCCAGAGCTTCAGGGAATCAACGGTTGGCCGAAGGTCTCGAACGGGTTTTGGATGAGATGTATCGCATGCTTTATTTGGGAATGTGTTTTTCCGACAAAAGCGATGAATGGAAACATGGTCATGAGGATATTCTGTCGGCCCTGGTTAACGGGGAAGCTGATGAAGCAGAACGAATTACCCGCGAACAACTGGAATCAGGGCTGAGGCTTGTCTTAAACGCTGCAATGACCAGCCCGGATCTGGCACAGGTGAATATTGTTCCGGCTGCTTCTAAAAACAGGTAGCTGGAAGTGTCATATGTACTATTTTTAACTTATCAAAAAGGCAACACATTGATAATTAGTTATTAAATATCACGCTCAACGAATCCATAATGAAGAGGTAAAATGAAAATTGACGAATATGTTACTTACGATGGCCTTGGTCTTGCGGAGCTTGTCAGAAAAAAAGAGGTAAAACCCTGTGAGCTTGTAGGGCTGGCAATTAAGCAGATTGAAGAGCACAATCCTAAAATCAATGCAGTTATTCACACACTTTTCGATAAAGCAATGACGCTCTCAAAAGGAAAATTACCTAAGGGGCCCTTTACCGGTGTTCCCTTTTTGATAAAGGATTACGGAGCAGAACTGGCCGGTGAACCTATGTATAAAGGAAATAGATTTCGATATGATCAGGTTATCAATAATAGCAAATATGTTTCTGAACATGATAGCGAATTGGTGTCCCGTTACAAACAGGCTGGTCTGATCATTTTAGGTAAAACCAATACACCGGAATATGCAGGCAGCACCACGACAGAACCGGTTTTATTTGGTGCCTGTAATAATCCATGGGATTTGACACGAACAACTGGTGGTTCAAGTGGTGGTTCTGCTGCTGCTGTTGCTTCTCGAATTGTCGCTTTGGCCCACGGAAACGATGGAGGAGGGTCTATTCGTATTCCTGCATCTTGCTGTGGGCTATTTGGTTTAAAACCCAGTAGAGGCCGATTGTCAGTGGGATCTGGCCACTATGAATTGATGCATGGACTGGCAACTGATCATGTTTTGACCTTATCTGTACGTGACAGCGCAGCTATTTTAGATTTTACCTCAGATTCTCAATCCCGATTTCTGGACAGTGTGGGACAGTCGCCGGGTAAACTTAAGATTGCAGCAACTTCAGTTCCTTTTCTACATTCCAATGTAGACGAGGATTGTGTCAATGCCCTCCATGATACCATAGAACTTCTGCAAAAGCTGGGGCACACGGTTGTTGAAAAAACACCGCTTATCGACAGTAAGGCCTTTTCAAAAGCCTTTGTTATCATGTCATGTGTTGACACCTGTGTGGAATTTGCTGAAGAAGAGGCCTATTTTGGGAAAAAGGCAAAATTCAAGGATTTTGAACCGCCGACCTGGGCTCTTAAACTATTGGGAAAGGAATTTTCTGCTTTTGAACTGGAATCCTCTCTCCGCCTGTTAAAAGCAGAACATCAATCAATTGCTCGATTTTTTGAGAATGAAAATATTGATCTGCTGCTCACACCGACTTTAGCAATGCCTCCAGTTAAAAGAGGAGAATTACAACCCAGTGGTTATGAAGCACTTTTCATGAAAATAATCGGTCGGTTAAACGCGGGAAAACTGCTTAAAATGCTTATAGACGCGTTGTCCGAAGAATTCTGGTCATTTATTCCATGGACTCCGTTAGCCAACGCAACGGGTCAACCTGCAATGTCAGTTCCTCTTCAATGGAACAATGCAGGATTACCAATAGGAATGCATTTCATGGGGAAATACGGTGACGAAACAACACTGATCCGTCTCGCTGCTCAACTCGAAAAAGAACAGCCCTGGCGTGACCGGCTCCCCCCTATTTGCAAAATTTAAATTTATGGACTCCATGAGTCTTTCCATACAAGGTAAACTATGAAACAGGTCAAGTTAGAGGAGTATAATGAACGATCCTTCCAGGAAGCTCAGATTGACAAAGCTATTATCGCCGTAGGATCAATCGAAAGTCATGGGGGACATCTCCCGTTTGGTTGTGATACATTTGTCAGTTATGGCCTGGCCCTGGAGGTTGCTCAGCGTTTGGAGAATACCGTCGTTGTTCCCCCCATGTGGTTTGGAATGAGCCAGCACTACAACCATAAGCCGATGTGTATTAGCCTGACCAGTAAAACACTGACGCATGTTTATAGTGAAATCCTTGACTCACTGGTAAGTTCAGGAATAAAGAAGGTTTTAGTCATTATCGGTCATGATGGTGATATTGCGTCTATGGAAATAGCGGCCCGTGATATTAAGCTTACGTACCCTGAAGCAGGGTTAGCAATTTTAGATACCTGGTGGATCACAGCTGGAAATCTTCTTCCCCAAGATACGTTTGAAGTTTGGGGAGGACTGGGACACGGAGGCGAAGGTGAAACCTCCATGGGATTGGCTATGTTCCCTGAGTTGTGTGATATGAGTCAGGCAAAGGGTATGGTTCCCGACATGGATCCAAATGTGAAGTTAGTCTGGAATTTTCAGGAGTTGACCCAATATGGTGCCAGTGGAGCCCCGGAAAAAGCGACATTGGAAAAGGGCGAAAAGATGAGAAAGGTGCTGGTGGATTATCTAGTTAATTTTGTCAAGCGTATGGACCATCAAGGATGGCGATACAAAACACAGTAGGCAGGAAAAATAACTATCTTATCACTTTGCTGGCTTGTTAAATAAAGTAATAGAGCTGGTGGCATAAATCCATTCGAGAAGCTATCTGATCTCTACTAAAACTCTTTACCCCCAAAAATAAAAAATTAATATGGATAATTATTTGGAAATAGCAAACAGCCCCGGAATGTGGGTTGCCTGTTCTGCTGTAATTGTCGTTGTTTTTGTACAGGTTATCAAATTGACGCTCATATCGCTGAAAGCCGGAAAAGAGTTGGGTTTGACCCAAAAACAGTTGACAACTGCTTTCAGGACCGGTTTTACAACTGCCATTGTTCCTTCGATTGCAATCCTGTTGGGACTGGCTCTTTTGGTTCCCCGCCTTGGATTACCCTTTCCCTGGATGAGACTCTCCGTCATCGGTTCTGTAACCTACGAGCTTATTACAGCCGGAGTGGCGGCGACATCAATGGGTTTGGAAGGAATCGCCGGCAACCTCAACGTAGAAATTTTTTCTGTCATTGTCTGGACCATGTCCCTGGGGGCTGTATCAGGACTGATTCTGGTTGCCTTTTTTGCTCCCAAGATTAATATTCTCAAAAATAAAATCGCCGGTAATGACGAAGGCTGGATGCAGGTCATGACATCCGCGGCGTTTTTCGGTGCTGTGTCCTATATGGTCGCTCAACCGGTGGCAAAGGGGGGTTCTCCTCTGATCGCCCTGCTGACAGGATTTATCGCCATGGGGATACTGGGAGTGATCATAACTGTGGGAAAACAGAACTGGTTGAAGGAGTGGGCATTATCATTGGCGATTATCTCAGGACTGGTGGTGACCGGTGTTTTCTATCAATATTTGGGTATCGGAGGATAAGATGACTGATAAAAACACGATTTTTCAAACCGAGTTCCTGAAACCCGTTCAAAAAACTGGAAAAGCGACTGTTTTACTGGCTATGGTTTGCATGATGTTCCCCGGACTATATCTGATGTTTTTCCACGGCATTTTTCCACCTGCCGGGCCTCTATTCCAATCAGTGTTGACCATCTGGTCTTTTATGATCATCCTGGGCGCGCTGGAGGTCTTTATCTATTTTCCCATTTTGGGCATTGCCGGAACGTATATGTCTTTTCTGGTAGGTAACATCCTGAACCTGCGGGTTCCGGTATCCGCTACGGCCCAGCAGGTGGTTGGAACGAAAGAAGCGACGCCGGAAGCAGAAATTGTCTCAACTCTGGGCATTGCAGGTTCGGTGATAGCCAGTGAGCTGGTATTAATTATCGGGATTTTTGCGTTTCTTCCGTTTATCAATAAACTCCAGGATTCCGGAATGGCTTTGGAAGTGGCCTTAAACCAGGTTTTGCCAGCCCTGTTCGGTGCACTGGGAGGTGTCTTCCTTTTCAAAGTTCCCAAGTTGGGGATCATTCCTCTCGGATTAGCCTTTATCATTGCCTTTTTTAAAAACGATGTTCCCTATTCCGTCGTTATTCCTCCCATGGTCATCATATCCATCGTTACCGCCAGAATCATGTACAAGAAGAAATGGATAAAAGGTGAAGGAATGATGTAAACAGATAATAAAGAGGAGAAAAATATGGATTATAAAGATGCGTTTGCAGCTGTTGAGAAGAGTGAGGATTATATCATTGATATTCTGCAGAAAATAATCGCAGTTGATACAACTGTTCCCCCCGGTGAAAACTACGGGAAACTGGTGGATATTGTGGAGCCGGAGTTTAAAAAATTTGGGTTTAAGACCGAAAGGGTCATTGTGCCCGAAGAGAAAGTAAAACAGATGCCCTGGGACCTCACAGGAGAACGAGTAAACTTGGTGGCAACACTCAAAAACGACAAGCCAAAAGTATCCGCCTATGCCCATATGGATGTGGTTCCGGCAGACGACAATTGGACCCAGGACCCTTTTAGAGGAAAAGTTATCGATGGTAAGCTTTATGGCAGAGGGACTCTCGACATGAAGGGGTCGATTGCCTGTTTCTTGGGAGCGTCCAAGGTGATTCACGACCTGGGTATTGAACCGCAATTTTCGGTTAATTGCTGTCTATGCACCGATGAGGAATTGGGTATCTATCCGGGCACAAGATATCTAGCTGAAGAGGGTTATTTTTCCAATCATTTGATGTGGCTGGAACTGGGCGCTATGGAACCGGTAATCGTCACTGGCGCTGCCGGTTGTATTCAGATAAAAATCCGGTCCATCGGGAAGAGCTGTCATTCCGGTATGAACTACCTGGGAGTTAATGCGGTTGAAGAAATGGTTCCCATTATGAATGAACTGATAACCTTGAAAAAAGAGGTTGAACAAAGGTTATCCAGAATTGCCGCATTACCACTGGCGGAGGTTCCATATGAAAAAATGACTCCGATGTTCAACCTGAATATCATCAATGGTGGTTCCAAGGATAACATCGTTCCTGGCGAATGTGATCTGACGATTAACCGAAGATATATCATCGATGAAAAATATGAAGATGTCATTGCAGAGATCGAAGCTGCTGTTGAAAAAGGTAAAAAGAATTCAAAGCTGCTGGATGTTAAAATTGATGTTGTTCATATGTATCCGCCTGTTGAAATTAATGTTGATAATTCGGCTACCAGAAGACTGTTGGCAGGGAAAAAAGCAGTTAAGGGATTTGAAGAATTTATTTATGGGGGTATCAGCGGCTCAACCGATCTGGGTTTTGTGGCAGAAATCCTCAAACCCGGGCAAATTGAAGTAGCCAGCTTTGGACCACAAAGAGCTTCCAATTTACTTGCTCATTCGGCCGATGAATTCGTGTATGTTGAAGACCTGGTGGATATGACAAAAGAATTGGTTCACTATCTGACATATTCAACCACGAAATGAGCATTATCTATCTGCTTTTATATACAATTTAAGGATTGCAAATGCCTGTTAAAATCCTGCTTACCGGTGGGACCATCGACAAGGAATATGACAAGATTCACGGTCAACTGGT